>NZ_JBSFUY010000013.1:0-220214 GCF_053592055.1 Streptomyces sp. NPDC002817 | reverse complement strand
CCCCCACGGACGCCGCCCTGGCCGCTGATCTGGCGCTGCCGATCGAGGAGCTGGAGCTCACCGTTCGGTCGTACAACTGCCTCAAGCGTGAGGGCGTCCACTCCGTGGGCGAGCTCCTGGCGCGCTCGGAGGCGGACCTTCTGGACATCCGTAACTTCGGTGCGAAGTCCATCGACGAGGTCAAGGCGAAGCTGGCGGGCCTGGGCCTGGGCCTGAAGGACAGCCCGCCCGGATTCGACCCGACCGCCGCCGCCTTCGGCGCGGACGACGACGCCGACGCGGGCTTCGTGGAGACCGAGCAGTACTGAAAGCCGCCCCGAGCCGCGCGCGAGTGATCGGCCGGCCAGGGCGTGGACGGCTGTCCTGTGCTGATGCATGACAGACGTCCACGCGGTCGGCATCAACCGTCGTTCACAGATCCGGTTCTGCCGGCCAAGTGGCCGCGGGGCGTGCGGCAAAGAGTGCCCGGCCCCTGGCGAGGTAGCCAGGGGCCGGGTTTTCTCGTCTCAACGGGGCAGACGCCCGAGGCGGGGAGGTCGTCGGCTGGCTCCATCCGCGGGACGGCCGTCATCTGGGCGGCCCTGCGGTCGCCGGCGGCAGTGAATCGGCGGTGCCGGTGGAACCTCAGTGCGGAGAGCGCGCCTGCGTCGCGGTGAGTTGCTTCGCGATGGTGGTGAGGCGTTCGGCCAAGGCGCCGGGGTCGGATCGGGTCATGGCGGTGAGTTCGATGGTGGCCGTCGTGTGACGGAGGCGTCGGAAACGGACGGCGGGGCGGGGTGCCGATGCCGCGGCGGGGACGACGGTGACGCCCAGGCCGCACTCGGCCATGGCGATCTGTGAGGTCACCGACCGTGCCCAGTGGGCGGGGACGGGACTGAAGCCCGCGGCTCGGCACATGGCCGCCATGGCGTCGTGGTAGTCGGGGGAGATGTGGCGGTGCAGCCAGACCCACGGGCTGCCCGCGAGGTCGGCCAGGTCCAGCGGACCGGTGGCGGTGGCGGCCGGATGGTCGACAGGCAGGACGGCGACGAAACGGTCGACGAACAGCGAGGTCGCCGTGGTGCCGCGGACCGGGGCGGTCTGGCGCACGATCGCCCAGTCGAGCGAACGATCGAGCAGCCCGGACGCGGCCTCGTGGGTGTCGATCTCCTGGGTGCGGATCTCGACGTCCGGCAGGGCCGCGTGGAAGCGCTCCAGCACGACGGGCAGGGGCCAGGAGAAGGCCGAGGCGACGGCGCCCAGGCTCAGCCGTCCGCCGCGTCCGGTGGCCGCTTGCCGGGCGGCGATCTCCGCCTCCTCGGCGTGCCGGATCAGTGTCCGGCAGTGGTCCAGGAACACGGATCCGGCGGGACTGAGGGCGACCGACCGCTGCGTGCGGTGCAGCAGCTCGCAGCCGATCTGCTGTTCAAGCTGCTTGATGGCCTGGGACAGCGGCGGCTGGGACATCTGCAGGCGCTGTGCCGCGCGACCGAAGTGGAGTTCCTCGGCGACCGCGACGAAATAGCGGGCCTGCCGGATCTCGACCATGATTCGTACAGCCTCTTACTGAGATTGGAAATCAGACCTTCCGAATATATCTGGAGGCTGTTGGAGTGGAGGCATGAGGCACTCATCTCTCCTGGACCGCTTCGCGGCCCTCGACTCCGCCGCGGTCAGCGACGCACTCGACCAACTCGGCCTTCCTTCCGGAGCCGGGGGCATCCGCCCGGTGTGGGGTCACGCGACCGTCGTGGGATTCGCCGTCACCGTCGGTCTCGAACCGCGCACCGAGGGCCCCGCGGGAGCCCATATCGCCACCACGGCCGTCGAGAACTCGGATCACCAGAGCGTCATCGTCGTCGACAACCAGGGCCGCACCGATGTGTCGTGCTGGGGCGGCATCCTGAGCCTGGGCGCGGCCCGGCGCGGGGTCCGCGGTGTGGTCGCCGACGGCGTGTGCCGCGATGTGTCGGAGGCCCGCGAGCTGGGCTTCCCGGTGTTCTCGCGCGGATCGATCCCGGCCACGGCGCGCGGCAGACTGCAGCAACGCTCGACCGGTGAGCCGGTCCGCGTCGCCGGACTCGTCGTCGAACAGGGAGACGTCGTCCTCGCCGACGAGACCGGGCTGGTAGCCGTCCCGCGTGCCCGGGCCGAAGAAGTGGCGTCGATCGCCACCGCGATCGTCGCCCGGGAGCGCGCCATCGCGGACGAGGTACGCGCCGGCACGCCCCTCTCGCAGGCCATGCACGACAGCCGCCTCGCCGGAGGGACGGAGCCGGTCCGATGAACACCCCCGCCGCCACCACGCCTCTCAGCACCGACCTGACCTCCGCCTCCGTCTCCGACGCTCTCGACTCGCTCGGGCTTCCCGGCTCGCTGCAAGGCATCGGCGCCCTGCGCCAGGGCCAGCGGACCGTCGGACCGGTCTTCACCGTCACGTACGAACCGGTGGACGAAACCGGCGGCACGGTGGGCGACTTCCTCGACGACGTCCCCGCCGGCGCGGTCATCCTGATCGACAACGCCGGCCGCACGGACTGCACGGTGTGGGGCGGCATCATGAGCCGGATCGCCCACACCCGTGGCATCGCGGGCACCGTCATCCACGGCACCTGCCGCGATATCGCCGTCGCCACGGACACCGGATACCCGATCTGGTCGGTGTCCCGCTTCATGCGCACCGGCAAGGACCGCGTCCGGGTGGCAGCCGTCCAGATCCCCGTCACCGTCGACGAGGTCGTCATCCACCCCGGCGACATCCTCGTCGCCGACGACGACGGCGCCGTGGCCGTACCGGCCGCCCGCTGGGAAGAGGTCGCGGACATCGCCCGCCGTATCGACCGCGTCGAGGACGCCGTCGTCGCCGCTGTCCGCGACGGCGCCACGCTCGCCGAAGCACGCGCCGCACGCGGCTACCACTCGCTCCAGACCCGGAAGGACCCCTCGTGAGCACGGACGACCAAGCTCGCGGACACTCCAGCGCGACCCTGTCGGAGGCGTCCGGACTCACCGTCGCGCTGTCCCCCGAGCTCCGCTCGCTGTGGGCCGGTGCCCGGCTCTGCGGCCCCGCGTTCACCGTGCAGGGGGCCGGCGGTGACAACCTCGCCCTGCACCACGCCGTACTGCAGGCCCCACCCGGATCCGTCCTGGTCGCCGACCTCGGCGGCGCACGC
This sequence comes from Streptomyces sp. NPDC002817, assembly GCF_053592055.1. NCBI lineage: Bacteria > Bacillati > Actinomycetota > Actinomycetes > Kitasatosporales > Streptomycetaceae > Streptomyces > Streptomyces sp. NPDC002817. The sequence continues at coordinate 217,062 of NZ_JBSFUY010000013.1, read as the reverse complement.
TTCGGCCACTGGGGCGAGATCCTCACGGTGGCAGCCCAACAGCGGGGGATCGTGGGCCTGCTGATCGACGGCGGTGTCCGTGACGCGGCGGAGACCGAGCGGCTCGGCTTCCCGGTCTTCTCGCGCAACAACGCGATCCTCGGCACGCGCAAGGACTTCCGCGGCGTGCTCGGACAGCCCGTCAAGGTCGGAGGCATCACGGTCCACACCGGTGATCTCGTGGTCGGGGACACCGACGGAGTCGTCGCGCTGCCCGCGTCCGGTACCGAGCGGATCCTCGGCCGCGCCGACGCGCGCGTGGCCCACGAGGACGACCTGATGAAGAAACTGCGGGACGGCCGCAGCACCCTCGACCTGTACAACAACTTCGAAGCCGCCCGGGCGGTGTCGAGCCGATGACGGACAACCCGATCTTCGCCGTGGCTGCCCGGGCCCGGACGCTCCGGGACCAGGGCGCGGACGTCATCACGCTCGCCGCCGGAGAGCCCCAGGCGGCCACCAGCGACGCGGTCGTCGAAGCTGCCGTCGCCGCTGTGCGTGACCCCGCCACCCACCACTACGGACCGGCGCAGGGCGACCCCGCCCTGCGCGCGCTCGTAGCCACCGTCATCGGCGATGACACCCGGCTCCCGTGGACCGCCGACGACGTCCAGATCGCCCTCGGCGCGAAGCACGCCCTCTTCCTGGCCATCCAGGCCCTGATCGACACCGGCGACGAGGTCCTGGTCGTCGCGCCCGGCTGGCCCGGGCACGCCGAGGTCGTCACCGCCGCCGGCGGCAACCCCGTGCCGGTCGGGGCCGACGGGGAGTTCCGCCTCTCGGCCGAGGCACTCGAGCGCTGCCGCACCCCACGGACCCGGGCGGTGATCCTCTCCAGCCCCGGCAACCCCACCGGCGCCGTCCATCCCGAGTCCCGGCTGCGGCAGATCGCCGACTGGGCGCAGGAGCACGGCATCTGGGTCATCAGCGACGACATCTACCGGGCCTTCGACTACACCGGGACCTACCGGTCGATCCTGCGCGTGGCTCCACAGCTGCGCGGCCGTACCGTCGTCGTGGGCGGGGTGTCCAAGGAACACGCCATGACCGGCTGGCGCGTCGGCTGGCTCGCGGCACCGCCGGAGATCGTCGCCGCGGCGCGGCTCCACGTGTCCCGCACGATCACCCACGTCCCGATGGTCAACCAGCGTGCCGCCCTCGCCGCTCTTGACGACACCGGCACTCCCGCCCGAGCCTCTCGCGACTACCGGCGCCGGCGCGCGCTGCTGGTGGAGGCGCTGAACGGGATCGACGGCATCGACTGCCCGCTGCCCGACGGCGGCATGTTCGCCTTCCCCGACATCGGCGAGCTCCTCCGGAACCGTGGCTGGACCAGCAGCGCCGACCTCGCCGCGTGGCTTCTCGACACCGCCCACCTCGCGGTCGTACCCGGCGAGGCGTTCAACGCGCCCGGACGGATCCGGCTGTGTTTCGCTGTCGACGACAGCACGCTGATCACCGCAATCGAACGACTGCGCACCGCTCTCAGCCCCACGCGGCACGAGCCGGCCGCACGACAACCGGAGGAGGCCCGATGAGCCCGGTGAGGAAACTCGAGCGCTTCACGCTGCCCCTCTCCGTCGGCGGTACCCGCGTCGAAGTGTCCGGCCTCCACCGCGGCGGCACCGGCACACCCCTGGTGTTCCTGCACGGCTTCGGCTCGACCAAGGAGGACTACGTCGACGTCGTCCAGCAGGAACGGCTCGGCGACCACCCCGTCCTCGCCTACGACGCGCCCGGCTGCGGCGCCAGCAGCTGCGCGGACCTCGGTGCCGTCTCCGTTCCCTTCCTCGTCGCCGTCGCCGAACAGGTCCTGCGGGCATGGCAGGTCGACCGGTTCCACGTCGTGGGGCACTCGATGGGCGGCCTGACCGCACTCCTGCTCGCCGACGGGGATCCCGGCAGGGTCGCGAGCTTCACCAACATCGAGGGCAACCTCGCCCCCGAGGACTGCTTCCTCAGCCGGCAGATCCTCACCCACTCCCACGACGATCCCGACGAGTTCCTGGCCCGGTTCGCCCTACGCGTCGCCGAGTCGCGCTTCTACGGCAGCGGCCTGTACGCGGCGAGCCTGCCTCACAAGATCCGGGCCGGAGCGGTAAGGGCGATCTTCGAGTCCATGGTCGGCCTCTCCGACCACGGCAAGCTGCTGGACCGGTTCCTCGGGCTTCCCGCACCGAAGACGTTCATGTACGGCGAGCAGAACAACACGCTCTCCTACCTCCCCGCCCTGAGCGAAGGAGGCGTCGAACTCGCCGAGATCGAGCACTGCGCCCACTTCCCGATGTACTCCAACCCGCCACTGATGTGGGCCCGCATCGCCGACCTGGTTTCGCGCGCCGACGCCGGTCGCTGAGGGTTCGGCCTGTCGATGTCCATGCCGCCTGGTTATCGAAGCAGGTATTGGACGACTGCGACGGACCGCCGGGATCGTTGATCACGGGACCGGGCAGCCCGGCACCGTGACGCCGACGGAGGGAAACAGGATGAAGACCGTTGTGATCGGAGCGACCGGCACCATCGGCCGAGCGGTCGCCGACACGTTGGAGACCGAGCATGAGGTGATACGGGCTTCGCGCAACGGCAGCACACGGGTCGACCTGGAAGTACCGGCCTCCATCGACGCGCTGTTCGCGACCCTAGGCACGGTGGATGCGGTGATCTGCTGCGCGGCCAGCGGTCAGCTGACGTCGCTCGCCTCCCCTTCCGACGACGAGTTCACTCTCGGTCTGCAAGGCAAGCTGATAGGGCAAGTGTTGCTGCTGCGCCGGGCTTTGAACCACGTACGGGACGGCGGCTCCGTCACTCTCACCAGCGGCGTGTTTCACGAGCCCACGCCAGGCGGCTCGTTCGGTGCTCTTGTCAACGCCGGACTGGAGGCGTTCGTCCAAGCCGCGGCCATCGAGATGCCCCGCGGGCTGAGAGTGAACGTCGTCAGCCCAGGGTGGGTGAAGGAGACACTCGAGAAGCTCGGTATGGACAACCGGGGAGGCACGCCGCTGCGCGACGTTGCGCACGCCTACGTCCAGGCGGTCACCGGAGACATGCAAGGTCAGACCTTGAGGCCACTGCCCCGCTGACAGCCGCCGAAGGGAAAAGCTGTCGACCGGCCGGACGTCGGTGCGGCAGTCTCCCGACCATGACCACGGCGTCCTTCATTCCCGGGCTGGAACTGTCGCGTCGCTTCTACTTCGAGGCGGTGCGGCCGTTGCTGGACGAAGCCGCTCCCGGGGTGGTGCACTCTGCTGCCCGCCTGGGCAGCGGCTCGGAAGTCCTCGGGTTCGACACCGCCCGCTCCGCCGACCACGAGTGGGGACCCCGCCTGCAGATCTTCCTCGACCCGCAGGAAGTCACACGCCATGGCCCGAGGATCACCGCACTGCTCAGCGAACGCCTGCCGAAGACTTTCCACGGCTGTCCGACACACTTCGCCTCCACCGGCGAGGCGGGCATCGGGGTCATGCGGACAACGGACGGCCCCGTCCACCACCGAGTCCAAGTGGCAGACCCTGGCGCCTGGTTCACCGACCACCTCGGCTTCGACCCGTGCCGGGACGTCACTGTCGCCGACTGGCTGGGCGCCCCCACCCAGCGCCTCGCCGAGGTCACGGCCGGTGCCGTCTTCCACGACGGACTGGGCCGACTCGCTCCGGCCCGCGCCGGCCTCGCCTGGTATCCCCACGATCTGTGGCTGTACCTCCTGGCCTGCCAGTGGCAGCGGATCTCCCACGAGGAAGCCTTCGTCGGCCGCTGTGGGGAGGTGGGAGACGAACTCGGGTCCGCTGTCGTCGCGGCCCGCCTGGTGCGCGATCTGATGCGGCTGTGCCTGCTGATGGAGCGCCGCTACCCGCCGTACAGCAAATGGCTCGGCAGCGCTTTTGCCCGCACGCCGCAGGCATCCGCCCTCACTCCGGTCCTGACCGCGGCACTCACCGCCGCCGACTGGCACACCCGCGAGCACCACCTGGCCCGCGCCTACGAGACGGTCGCGGCCGCGCACAACGATCTCGGCCTGACCGACCGGGTCGATCCCGCCACGCGGCGGTACCACAGCAGGCCGTTCCAGGTGCTGCACGCCGAACGCTTCTCCGGGGCGCTGACGGCCCGCATCACCGACCCGGAAGTCCGCTGCCTGCCCGTGATCGGGGCCGTCGACCAGTTCGTCGACAGCACCGACGTCCTGAGCCATCCGGCGTTGTCGCGTGCCGCCACGCACGCGGCCCTCGGCTCTCTTTCTGAGACCTGTGTCCCGAAGCGTTGAAGAACCACCGGGGTCGTCGCCCACGCCGTAGGCCGTAAGAGTTCCGTCAAAGCCGTGGGCACTGCCGTAAGGGAGCCGTCAACGGACGTCCGATCCGGCCAAAGGGGCGCTTTCCTCTAGCTGTCCCTTTCCAACGAACCTCACTCCAGGAGTTCGCGATGGCCGATCTGGCCTTCGTCTTCGTCACGATCGCGGGTTTCGCGCTGGTGGCTCTCGTCGCCAAGGGGGTGACGAAGCTGTGACCGCCGAGAACATCGTCGGCCTCGTCGTGGCCGTCGCCCTGCTGGGCTATCTCGTCCTCGCCCTGATCTTCCCGGAGAGGTTCTGAGACACCGATGGGTCCCGTACTGGCCGGCGTCCTGCAACTGCTCGCCCTCATAGGCGCGCTGGCGCTCGTCCACATCCCGCTCGGCAACCACATGGCCAAGGTCTACTCCTCCGACCGGCACTGGCGGGTCGAGAAATGGATCTACAAGGGCATCGGTGCCGACCCGAACACCGAGATGCGCTGGCCCGCCTATCTGCGCGGCGTGCTCGCCTTCTCGGCCGTGAGTGTCCTGTTCCTCTACCTGCTCCAGCGGCTCCAGGGCGTCCTGCCCGGTTCGCTGGGCTTCACCTCGATCGACCCGGACCAGGCGTTCAACACGGCGGTCTCGTTCGTCACGAACACCAACTGGCAGTCGTACTACGGCGAGCAGGCCATGGGCCATGTCGTGCAGACCGCCGGTCTGGCCGTGCAGAACTTCGTCTCCGCGGCCGTCGGCATCGCCGTCGCGGTGGCCCTCGTACGCGGCTTCGCCCGCTCGCGCACCGGTGAGCTCGGCAACTTCTGGTCCGACCTGGTCCGCGGTGTCGTCCGCATCCTGGTGCCGTTCTCCGCCCTCGCCGCGATCGTGCTCGTCGCCTGCGGGGCCATCCAGAACTTCTCCGGCATCCACGAGGTCGGTCAGTTCATCGGCGGCTCGCAGCAGTGGAACGGCGGCGCGGTCGCCTCGCAGGAGGCCATCAAGGAGATCGGCACCAACGGCGGCGGCTACTTCAACGCCAACAGTGCCCACCCCTTCGAGAACCCCACCCCGTTCACGAACCTCTTCGAGATCTTCCTGATCCTCGCCATCCCGTTCGCGCTGACCCGCACCTTCGGCCTCATGGTCGGCTCGGTCAAGCAGGGCTACGCGATCCTCGCCACCATGGCCACCATCTGGATCGGCTTCACCGCCCTGATGATGTGGACCGAGTTCGCCCACCACGGTCCGGCGTTCGACATCGCCGGCGGGGCGTACGAGGGCAAGGAGGTCCGCTTCGGCGTCGGCGGCTCGTCGATCTTCGCCACGGCGACCACGCTCACCTCGACCGGTGCGGTGGACTCCTTCCACTCCTCCTTCACCGGGCTGGGCGGCGGGATCACGATGCTCGGCATGATGCTGGGCGAGATCGCGCCCGGCGGTACCGGTTCCGGTCTGTACGGCATGCTGATCATGGCGGTCATCGCGGTGTTCATCGCCGGACTGATGGTCGGCCGTACGCCCGAGTACCTGGGCAAGAAGATCGGCACTCGCGAGATCAAGCTGGCGGCCTGCTACATCCTCATCACCCCGGCGCTGGTGCTGGTCTTCACCGCCGCCGCGATGGCGCTGCCCACCCCGGGCAACTCGATGACCAACAGCGGGGCGCACGGGTTCTCCGAGATCCTGTACGCCTACACGTCCGCATCGAACAACAACGGCTCGGCCTTCGCCGGTCTGAACGCGGACACGCAGTGGTTCAACAGCACGCTCGGCCTGTGCATGCTGTTCGGCCGCTTCCTGCCGATGGTGTTCGTGCTCGCGCTGGCCGGCTCGCTCGCCGAGCAGAAGCCGGTGCCGGCCACCGCGGGCACCCTGCGCACCGAGAAGCCGCTGTTCACCGGTCTGCTGGTGGGCGCGGTCCTGATCATCACCGGTCTGACCTACTTCCCGGCCCTCGCGCTGGGTCCGCTGGCCGAAGGGCTGGCGTCATGACCACCGACGTAACGAATCAAGAGGACTCCATGTCCACAGCCACCCCGACCCGGGCGCCGCACAGCGACGTACCCACCGGGAACAAGGCCGCCGAAGGACGTGTCGGCGCGGGTCTCTTCGACCCCAAGCAGCTGGTGAAGTCGCTGCCCGACGCGTTCCGCAAGCTCGATCCGCGGGTGATGGCGAAGTCCCCGGTGATGTTCGTGGTCCTCGTCGGCTCGGTGCTGACGACGCTCTTCTCCTTCGAGGACCCGGGCGACTGGTTCGGCTGGGCGATCAGCGCCTGGCTGTGGCTCACGGTCCTCTTCGCGAATCTCGCGGAGGCGGTCGCCGAGGGCCGGGGCAAGGCGCAGGCGGACACCCTGCGCCGGGCCAAGACCGACACCGTCGCACGTCGGCTCCGCGGCTCGGTGGAAGAGCAGGTCCCCGGCACCGAGCTTCGGGTGGGCGATCTGGTCGTCTGCGAGGCCGGCGACATCATCCCCGGCGACGGTGACGTCGTCGAGGGTGTCGCGTCGGTCGACGAGTCGGCCATCACCGGTGAGTCGGCTCCGGTCATCCGTGAGTCGGGCGGCGACCGGAGCGCCGTGACCGGCGGGACGAAGGTCCTCTCCGACCGCATCGTCATCAAGATCACGACGAAGCCGGGCGAGACCTTCATCGACCGCATGATCAACCTCGTCGAGGGCGCCGCGCGCCAGAAGACACCGAACGAGATAGCGCTCAACATCCTGCTCGCGTCCTTGACGATCGTCTTCCTGCTGGCGGTGGCCACCCTGCCGCCGTTCGCTGACTACGCGGGCACCCACCTGACCATGGTCGTCCTGGTGGCCCTCCTGGTCTGTCTGATCCCGACCACCATCGGCGCCCTGCTCTCCGCGATCGGCATCGCCGGCATGGACCGGCTGGTGCAGCGCAACGTGCTCGCCATGTCCGGGCGGGCAGTTGAGGCCGCGGGTGACGTCTCCACCCTGCTGCTCGACAAGACCGGCACCATCACCCTGGGCAACCGCCAGGCGTCCGAGTTCGTGCCGGTCACCGGCACCACCGAGGCCGAGGTCGCCGACGCCGCCCAGCTCTCCTCGCTGGCCGACGAGACGCCCGAGGGCCGCTCCATCGTCGTACTGGCGAAGGGGAAGTACGGACTGCGCGAGCGCCACCAGGGCGAACTGGCCGGTGCCGAGTGGATCGCCTTCACCGCCCAGACCCGCATGTCGGGTGTGGACGTGGACGGCAAGAAGATCCGCAAGGGTGCGGCCGGGTCGGTCATCACCTGGGTCAAGGAGCAGGGCGGCACGGTCTCCGACGACGCCGACACCCTCTCCAAGCGCATCTCCGAGGCCGGCGGCACCCCGCTGCTCGTGGCCGTAGAAGACACGGAAGGTGCCCGGGTGTTGGGCGTCATCCATCTCAAGGACGTCGTCAAGGAGGGCATGCGGGAGCGGTTCGACGAACTGCGCCGCATGGGCATCAAGACCGTCATGATCACGGGCGACAACCCGCTGACCGCCAAGGCGATCGCCGAGGAGGCGGGTGTCGACGACTTCCTCGCGGAGGCCACCCCCGAGGACAAGATGGCGCTCATCAAGCGGGAGCAGGCCGGCGGCAAGCTCGTCGCGATGACCGGTGACGGGACCAACGACGCGCCCGCGCTGGCCCAGGCGGACGTCGGCGTGGCCATGAACACCGGTACGTCGGCCGCCAAGGAGGCCGGCAACATGGTCGACCTCGACTCCAACCCGACCAAGCTGATCGAGATCGTCGAGATCGGCAAGCAACTCCTCATCACCCGGGGCGCGTTGACGACGTTCTCCATCGCCAACGACGTAGCGAAGTACTTCGCGATCATCCCGGCGCTGTTCGCGGCGGTCTACCCGGGCCTGGACAAGCTCAACATCATGGGCCTGTCCTCGCCGGACTCCGCGATCCTGTCCGCCGTCATCTTCAACGCGATCATCATCATCGCGCTGGTGCCGCTCGCCCTGCGAGGTGTGCAGTACCGCCCGGTGAGCGCGGACAAGATGCTGCGCCGCAACCTCACGATCTACGGCCTCGGCGGACTGATCGCCCCCTTCATCGGCATCAAGCTCATCGACCTGCTCATCTCCCTCATCCCCGGGCTGTAGTCATTTGAAAGCGTGTTGATCGACAATGAACACCTCACTATCGAACACCGCCCGGCTGCTGGGGGCGGGGCTGCGGGCCCTGCTCGTCCTGACCCTGGTGACGGGTGTCATCTACCCGCTGGTGGTCACGGGCGCGGCCCAGGCGCTCTTCAACGACAAGGCGAACGGCTCGGAGGTCGAGGCGGACGGCAAGGTCGTCGGCTCCTCCCTGATCGGGCAGTCGTACAACCTGCCGCTGAAGACGGGCGAGCGGAGCGCGTCGCCCGACCTGAAGTGGTTCCAGGGGCGTCCGCAGAACGGCCTTGGGACGAACAGCGTGAACACGCAGTACTCGCTGATCCTGTCCGGTGCCACCAACCGCTCCGGTGACAACGCCGACCTGATCGCATGGGTCGAGGCCGCCAAGGCCGCCGTCATCAAGGACAACTCGACCCCGGACCACAAGGTGACCGCCTCCGAGGTGCCCGCCGACGCGGTGACGTCCTCCGGCTCCGGCCTGGACCCGGACATCTCCCCGGCCTACGCCGACCTCCAGGTCCACCGGATCGCCGAGAAGAACGGCCTGACCGTCGCCCAGGTGCAGAAGCTGGTCGACGACCACACCGAGGGACGCACGCTCGGCTTCATCGGCGAACCCCGGGTGAACGTCCTCGGACTCAACATCGCGCTCAAGGACCTCGTCGCGAACCACTGACGGCCTTGCGCGCCCCAGAGGGGAGTCGGCGGCCTGAACCGCCCCGGACCGCCGACTCCCACCATCGCGACCATGCCCGTCGATGTGGTGCGGTGGGCGGACCAGATCGAGCTGGTCGAGATGTCGCCGCAGGCGTGCTGCGTCGCCGTACAGCGCAGCGGAAGCCCCGCGCGAGCCGGCGCTGCCTGACCGGCGTTCCGGAGGGGCGCACCCTGATCCGGCGCGCCGCGCGGCTCGCTGCCAAACTGACGTGCGATCCATGCCCCGCAGGCCATAGCGTCTCGGGATGAGCAGCTTCAACACGCACCGCAGACGGGTCTACGACGAGGGCTTGCCCGCGCGTGCCCGCCACGCGAATCTGCGGTCCTGCCTCGTCTGCTTCGCGCCCTACGGCTTCCGAGCCACCTATCACCACCTCTGCCTCAGCGCGGGCATCCCGAGGGACCCGGAAAAGGACCCCGGCTCGCTCCTACGCGCTGTCGAGGAACTGCAGGATGCCCGGCAGCTGTGGCTCGCTGACGAACGCGCCTATGGCATTCGTCGTCGTGCGGAGAAGGCGCGCGGCTCTCGGCAGATGGCGGCGGATGGGGCCTGGCGAGGCTGGCAGCGCGGATGGGGGCGCATCGCCTACTGCCCCGAGCCGACGATCCATCCCGACGAGCCGTTGCCCGTGGTCGTCGAGCGGGTGCTGCGTTCGTCGGTCCCGCCCGACCGAGCTCCTGCGCTGATCTGCCGTGTCTGCGGAAACCGGGACAACACCCGCGCCTGGCACGACGGCTACCAGTCGATCCATCAACTCTGCGGACAATGCGGTGTCAGCCTCGCGGTGGAGCGGGCCGACGCACCCGACCCGCTGCTGGCGGCCGCTCACTCCCGGCAGTGGAAGGACATCTGGAGGCTGCGCAACGAATTTCCCCGCAATTCCGCCTGAGGTGTGTGAACGGAGAGTGCGGCTCAGGGATTCCTGGGCCGGCGGGCGGCCTGGCCGATGGGCTCAGGAGGCAGCGGCGCGTACGGCCGTCGTTGCCAGGGTGGTGTAGTTCATCGTGAAGCCTCCACCGAGAGAGTCGATGGCGTCCCCGACCGCGATGAGTACCTCGGCCAGTTGACCGGGAGGGAGCTGGGTGAGGCCGCCGGTGGTGGGGAGCAGGTCCAGCCATTGGTCGCGTGTGTAGGACTGCTCCCAGTCGAATCGCCACTGTTCGGGATCGTTGAACTGTCCGGTCTCGCGGATCTTGTCGGCGAACCTCGCGTACGCCGCCTCGTAGAGGTCGAGCGGACGTCGGGCCAGTCGGCCGTTGAACGGGGAGTCGGGCGCCGCGCGTCGATACGCGGCAGCGAACGGCTCGGCCACCTCGGCCGGCGGCTCGTACACGTGTCCGAAGATCGCCAGTCGTCCCCCAGGACGCAGTACATGTGCTGCCTTCATGGGTCCGGCGACCGGATCCACCCAGTGCCACGACTGAGCGGCGATCACCGCGTCGAACGTCCGGCCGGCCGACTGCCAGCCTTCGAAGGCCCCCACCTCGACGCGCAGGCCGCGGGCCCGCGCGAAGTCGGCCATCCGCGCATCGGGTTCGACGCCGAGCACGGTGCAGCCGGCCGCCTGGAACTGGCGGGCCGCGATGCCGGTGCCGCACCCGACGTCGAGTACGTCAGGGCCGGGGATCGAGGTGATGATCCGCGTCACCAGTGCGTCGGGGTAGCCGGGCCGGGCTTGGTCGTAGCGTTGCGCGTCCGCGCCGAACGACTCGGCCATGCGCCGGGCCTGATGCGGCTGTGCCGAGGAGGGTTCCGGTCGCTCTCGCGGTAATGTGGGCATGTGCCCACCTTAGTGGGCGCATGCCCACTCGGCAACGGATGTCGGCGGGGTGACGCACGAGAGGATCGACGAGTGCCAACTGGGGTGCACCTTCGCGACGCACGGCAGCAACTGTTCGACGCTGCCGAACGCGTGCTCCTGCGAGACGGGCCGAGCGGGCTGACCAGCCGGGCCGTCACCGACGAGGCGGGCTGCGCCAAGGGCGTCCTGCACCGGCACTTCACCGACTTCGACGCCTTCCTCGCCGACCTCGTGCTCGACCGGGCCGCGCAGCTGGAGACGCAGGCGGGTGCGCTGCGCGAGTCCGCCGGTACCGGCACGGTGGCCGACAACCTGACCAGCGCGCTGACCACCTTGTTCGGACCGATTCCGGTGGCGATCATCCCGCTCATCACCTTCCGGGACGAGCTACGGGTACGACTGCGGCAAGCCAGGCCGGGCGGCGGCATCGCGATCCTCGCCGAGGGCACGTCCGCGATCTCCGCCTACCTGGCCGACGAGCGTGAACTGGGCCGTATCGCGGCCGACGCCGACATCGACTCACTCACCCTCTCCCTGGTCGGGGGCGGGCATCTCCTGTTCGCGGACCGCGACCCCGGCCCGCCGGCACCGGCAGCCGTAAACAAGCTCGTGACAGCGGTCATCGCCCATGCCGTGCAACGACGACCCGCCTAGGAACGCCCTGAGAACCGGCAAACGCACCTTCACCACCCGCGGTCGGCCACCCCCGCATCGAGGACCGGCACCTCATGCCACAGTCTCGCAGGCGAACCCGTCCGGGTCGGTGAAGGGCCCGGCATCGCTGCCGATGGCGATCCGATGCGATCCAGTGCCCTCCGGCGACACGCCGGCGACCTTGGCCAGGCCGCGATGTCCGTACAGGGACAGCTTGACGGGGCTCGACGAGGAGTCGAACTCGACGTACTTGCTGCCGAAGCTCTTCGCCACCGTGAGACCGCGGTCGACATAGAACCGCTTGCTCGCCGCCATGTCCGCGACGCCCAGGAGCAGAACGATCTCGTCGATCTGCCGGCTGTCCGGGCCGGAGTCCTTCTTCGAGGAGCTTGCGATCTGCCAGATGGTTCCGTCCGGGGCCTGTACGACGCCGCCGTAGCCCCACAACGACTTCTTGGCGGGCTTGAGCGTGGTGGCACCGGCGTCGAGTGCGGTGCCGACGAGGCCGTCGACGATCGACGGCTGGGACACGACGAGCGAGAGCGTGAACCCACGGAAGCCGGAGGTCGGTGCCTCCGAGGCCCGCAGCCGCACCTGCTTGCCCAGGCCGAAGGCGTCCGCGTAGAAGTGCTCGGCGGCCGTCACGTCGGCCACTTCCAGGGTGATGCAGTCGATTGAGGTCATGCCTTCACGCTAGGGAACCTCGGCGGTCGTCGCTTCTCGAATCCTGACCGGTGTTGTCGGCCGGTGAGTGGTTGACCGTGCCCGGCATCTTCCGCGCGGAAGATGCCGGACCGTCTCCCTGGCCGACCCGAGGTACTCGAATGCACAAAGCGACCACTACCGCGCTCACGTGCGGGCGGCCGGCCTCACCTCACGGGAGTCTGGGCGTACGGCACCAGGCGGACGGGGCCGGAGAGGCCGTATGCCTGGCGGGTGGCCGTGCCGAAGACGGCGGGCTGGCTGACGCGGAGGCGGTTGATGAGGGGCGTTGCGACCTCCACCTCGATCACGTTGGTGCCGGGGCGCAGGTGTCCGCCGAGGTCGATGACCGGGTGGAGCCGGTCTGCGGGTGCCAGGCGTGTGCCGTTGACCGTGACCCGGAAGGTGTCGCTGACGGTGCCGAGTTCGAGGTGGGCGCCGTGGGCCGAGGTCCAGTCGGCGGGCAGGGAGACGGTGGTGCGGTAACGGCCTATGCCCGCGGAGTCGGCGAGTTCGGGGATCTGCGACCAGGGCAGCAGGGCGTCCAGGGTGAGGCTGCGCCGGACGATGTCGGTTTCGGTCGCCTCGGTGCCGGGGCGCCAGTCCTGAACGTCGAGCCGCCAGCGGTCCAGTGTCATCGGGCCCGGTACCGCGGGCAGTGTGGTGGTGACCGTACGGCCGTGGGAGAGCCGGGTGGTGTACGTCCCGCCGTTTGTGGCGCGGAGGGTCAGGCCGCGGTCGGCGAACAGGACACGGTCGGCGGTGCTGTCCACGGCGTGCTGCCGGTTGCCGTTGCGGTCCCCGAACAGGCCGGGTCCGCCCAGGGCGATGACGGTGGCCTGACCGGGTTCCAGGGTGACGCGCACGGTGATGGTGTCGCCGTCCTCGGTGTACCGGCCGATGCGGGTCGCCTCTCCCGTCCATGGGTTGAGCAGGTAGGGGATGGTCGTGCCGCCCCGGGTGCGGCGCAGGGTGACGTCGTGGTCGATCGCCGCGACAGGCGGCTTGACCGTCTCGGCGTGCTTGCCGTTGCAGAGGTAGTACAGGTCGGTGTCGCCGATGACGCGGTGGGCGTTGAGGAGTGTGGAGGAGGCGGCATAGCGGGCGTCGGGGGCGATGCCGAGGGCGGCGAGGGCGTCGCCGACCGCGCTCTTGTCGGTGACGGCCTTGACGTGAGGCAGGGTGAGGAGGCTCGCGAGGACCCCGCGCAGTTGCTCCGTCTCGTCCTGACCGGGAACGCCGGGGGGCAGTGCCTGGTCGAACGCGCCGAGCAGGACCATGGGCAGACCGGCCCGGGCCAGGCTCAGCAGCTTCCGGGCGTCGGCGAGGGCGAGGGTCGGAGTGGAACCGTAGAAGAAGTCGCCCTCGACGAACAGCGCCTTGTACGCGGGGCCTTCGGGCGCCAGACGGCCGTCCGACACACGGGCAGCGGGCAGGTCGAGCAGGGGACCGCTGAGGAACTGGTGGGTCCAGCCGAGCGGGACGCCCGTCGCGGTGAACCAGGAGGCGCCGATGCCGGTGGCGGTGTAGCCGGTCTGGCGGAAGACGGCGACGTCGGCTCGCGCCGTACCCGCCTGGAGAACCTGGTGCACGCGCCCGAGGTATCCGGCGATGTCCTCGGCGTGCCGCCAGGTGGGCTGTCTGGGACCCCACGACTCGCCGTAGCCGGGCGCGCCGTTGTAGGGGCTGAAGGCGGCGAAGCCGGGCCAGCTCACTCCGGGGGCGGTCGCGTACGAGAAACCGTGCACCACCGTCTGGTTGACGCCGGCGGCGTACGCACCGCCCATGGTGCGCAGGAACCGGTCCCAGGTCGTGCTGTACGCCGAGCCGTTGTAGGCGCCCGACTCGCAGGACAGCACGGTGTGCCCGGCCATGTCCCGGCCACCCGCCAGGCAGCGGTAGTCGTCGAGGTTCTTGAAGCCGAGGGATTCTCCCTCCGCGATGTCGAGGAGCGCGGCGGAGGCGATGGCGTCGGTCTGCAGACCATAGGGCTGAGCTCGCAGCTCCATGCCGAGGGAGTGGGCCCAGTCCCTCAGGGCGGTGACGTGGTGCGTGTTGAACAGATGGGAGACCGTCTCCCAGAAGTCGTGCCGGATCTGCCGGGTGATCTGCGCCTCGAAGGCGAAGACCTGGTTGCTCTTGTCCAGGACGAGTGCCGGCAGGTACGGCAGCAGCGAGCGGCCGCAGTGCTTTTCGAAGGCGTCGGGCAGTGCCGAGGTCCACACGAGGGAGTCGGTCTCCAGCTCGATGGAGTCCTCGAAGAAGGCGCCGCCCGCGGCCTTGAGGAGTCGGCGCATCGTGCCGGTCAGGACGGAGCGCTCCCAGAAGTCGGTGACGGCCGCGGTGCCGGTCGGGCTGAAGTGGTCGACGACGTAGGCGGCCGGAGCGGAGTGCGGGCCTGACTCGGGTTGCTGGGCGGTGCCGCGCTGCCAGTAGGAGATCAGCACCCAGTCGCCCCCGGCGGGAGCGGTCCAGCTCAGTGCGCCGTCCTCGACGGTGGCGGTGAGGTCCTGGACGCTGGCGAGATCGAGACCGGTCTCCTTACGGGTGGCGTTGGCAGGCTCGACACGGGCCGCCTGGACGGCGAGCAGGGTGCGCCGAGTGACCGCGTCGGCGGCCACACGTACGGGCTCGGGCACCGGGCCCTGGTAGGTGGTGCCGCCGGTCACGGAGACGCGTCCGTGGGCGAGTTCCTGGGCGGCCGACTCGTCGTCAGGGGTGACGCCGGGTACGGCGGCAGGCCAGCTGGGACCGAGCGTGAGGTCGACGGTCAGGCCGCGGCGGGCGGCCTGACGCAGGGCTGCCTCGACGCCCTCACGCCAGGAAGCGCTGCCCCAGCCGTGGTGTGCGGTGTCGAGGACGGACTTGTCCTTGATGCTGTGGTGTACGGCGGAGACCTCAGCGCCGCCGAAGCCGGCGTCGGCGATCTGGTCGATCTCACGGGCGATCTCCACCGGGTCGACGAGTCCGTCCGGCCACCACCAGCGGAACTTGGGGCGCACCGAGCGCGGGGGCGTGGCGAACCATCCGCCCGACAGGGGGTGATGGCCGGTCAGCGGAACGGCGCCGGCGTTCATGGCGCCCGTAGCGGTGAGCGCCGTGGCAGCGCCTGTGGCGAGGGAGGCGGCGAGGACCGCGCGCCGGGAAATCCCGCCGTGCTGCGGGATGGGCTTCTGCATGGTGCGCCCCCAGGAGGTGAAACGTTTCAATTGGCTGCAAACGCCGGAACGTTAAGCCTGGATTCCCCGGCAGGTCAAGATCGGCGTACGGAATCCCTTCCCTGCGCCACCCGGTGGTCGTGGGGGTTCAAGACCCTCACCGTGGAGGCGAGAATTGCCCAGGATTCGCATCTGGAACGGTCTGAAATCCCGTAAATGGTGTGGCACTCGGTGCAGCGCTCGGCCGTGCTGGGGTCGTCCCGGCAGGCGATCCGAGTGGATCGAGTCACGGTCCGCTGCCCGAGTCGCGGCGTAGTGCTGCCGAGTGGTTCGCAGGTTTGCTCAGTCCGACTGCCGGCGTCGGTCGAGTACCTCGAAGTGGGCTGACCGCTCGTCGAAGTCGGAGAGCACGGCCTGGGCGGCTGCCGGCACGTGTGCCTGTTCGTAGTCCTCGCCCATGAACGCCTGCACCGAGGCCAGGTTGTCGAACCACATCAGGGTCACGAACTCGACGTCGCTCTCGCGCTCGCGCCGCATCAGATCGATCGACCGGAAACCCGGAATGCGACGGGCTTCGATCCCGGGGATGACCTGCCCCCGGACGATGCGCTCGTACGCATCGGCGTTCGCCTTTGTGGTCCAGCCGCGCCACACACGACAGATCATGGGCGGAGTCTAGGCGCAGTGCCCCACAGGACCGTTGACGGGCTCAGTGCTGGATCAGGCCGCCGACCGGGACAGGAGCGACGTGGCCGCTTGACGG
Source organism: Streptomyces sp. NPDC002817 (assembly GCF_053592055.1). Taxonomy (NCBI): domain Bacteria; kingdom Bacillati; phylum Actinomycetota; class Actinomycetes; order Kitasatosporales; family Streptomycetaceae; genus Streptomyces; species Streptomyces sp. NPDC002817. The sequence continues at coordinate 200,822 of NZ_JBSFUY010000013.1, read as the reverse complement.
AAGGGTCCGGGCCAGGGTGAGGCCGATGTCGACCGGCGACGACCGGCGCATGGCAGCCACATCGGCGGACGGAGTCCAGACCGACTCGGCGATTTCGCCGTTCGGTTCAGGGCGCAGTCGGCCGCCAGTGATACGGACCCGGTAGAAGATGCCGACATTCTGGTGCTCGACTCCCGCACGTGCGGAGGCCGCGGGGGATCACCTGTGAGTCCACTCCCAGCAGGCGATCCACCACCGCGACGTATCCAGTCTCCTCGGCGACCTCCCGGATCACCGCATCGAACGGATCCTCCCCGTGTTCGCCCTTGCCGCCCGGAAGCGTCCGGTTGCTCTCGCCCTCGCGCGGCACGTGACGGGCGAGCAGCACCCGCCCGTCCTGGATACACACGGCACAGGTACTTCTCCGGACCCGGCTAGGCAGGAACGGCGAGTTCACATCACGCGACGGCGGTCCCCTCGAGCTCGACCAGCTGACCCGGGATCGCCAGTCGCGCCACCCCGAGCATCGTGGTGGTCGGCGCCACCCCGGCGGCACCCAACCGTGCCGCCAGCACGCCGTAGTGCGGGAAGAGCAGATCGACGTCGGTCGTGTAGACGTTGAGCCGGACGAGGTTCGCGAGAGACATGCCGGCCTCGCCGAGCACGGCCTCCACGTTGTCGATGCTCAGCGCCAACTGCGCCGCCATGTCACCGTCATGCTGGGGCTTGCCGTCGCCGCTCATCGCGGTCTGCCCCGAGATGTACAAGGTCCGTGTGTGCCCGGAGACGACCTCGCCCTGGTTGAACCCCATCTCCACCGACCACGTCACCGGGTTGACCGCCGTTCGCTCCACTGCCACTTCAGCTCCATTCGATTCATCAGGAGTGCGTCCGTCTCGTCCGCCTGTCGGCTCGGTAGCCGTCAGCCCTGACGTCGCGTCAACGAGCCTCGCAACAAATCACGACACCCTCAGTCACGTATTCGGTTAGCGTTCTCGCATGCGTGCCGACCGCTTGGTCTCACTGGTTCTCCTGCTGCGCCAGCGCGGTCGGCTGACAGCGGACACTCTGGCTCGCGAGCTGGAGGTATCCACCCGCACGGTGCTGCGCGACATCGAGGCGCTGTCCGCGGCCGGTGTCCCGGTCTACGCCGAACGAGGTCGGCACGGCGGGTTCGCACTGCTGCCCGGTTTCCGGACCGAGCTCACCGGACTGAACCACGACGAGGCTCTTGCCCTGCTGACCGCGGGATCAGGCCGTGGCGAGCAGGTGTTCGGCCTCGGCTCGGCGCTCGCTTCGGCTATGCGGAAGGTCGTCGACGCGCTGCCCGAAAGCCACCGGACCACCGCGAGTGACGCGGCGCAGCGATTTCTTGTCGAACCGGAGACCGACCTGCTCTCACGCCGGCCGGCCACTGATGCGGTACCCGGCGCCACAATGATCGAGGTCCGCCGCGCGGTGCTGGCCGGGCACAAGCTGCGTATCCACTACGCGGCCTCAGGCCAGACCGCACAGTGGCGCACGGTGGACCCGATCGGGATGGTCACCGTACGCGAGCGTGGCTACTTGCTGGCCACGAGATCCGGCGAGGACCGCACCTATCGGCTGTCGCGGGTACTGGCGGCCGAGGAACTTCCCGAAACAGCACAGCGGCCAGACCGCGTTGATCTGGACCGGATCTGGCGGGAGCGCTCCGCGCAGTTCCTCTCCGGCGGTGACCACATCGCCGTGCGGCTACGGGTGGACCCGGCGCGGCGGGAGGACCTGCTGGACACCGCGCTGGCCGTCCGGGCTGAAGAGCCCGACGCGGACGGCTGGCTGCGGCTGGAGGTGACCTTCCAGGACGCAGAGCATGCCGAATGGGCGTTGTGGCAGCTCAGCACGGACGCGGAAGCCCTGGCCCCGCAGTCGTTGCGCACCTCCTTGCATAACCGCGCCGCCGCGATCACCGCTCGCTACGGAAACTCATCGTGAGAGGACGGTACGAGGCTGGGCGATCAGTAGCGCTGAGCCTTGGCGATCTCGGCCGTCAGCTTCGGCTCGGCCGGCTTGCGGCTGATGGCCAGCGGCTGCGCCCGATCGCCGGGCTCGAGGTCCTGCGCACCGACGAAGCGCGTCTCGACGACCTTGCCGTCCGGGTCCCGGAAGTCGACCTGGACGGCGTAGGACGCGGTCTCGTCCGTCCGGTTGGTGATGTTCACGACGAGGGCGAGCAGACCGCCCGTCTCCGCGCGCGGCAGGCCGGTCATCGAGACGTCGGCCGTCGCGTTGCCCCGGCCCTCGACGTCCGCGAGCTCCTTCTGCGCCGCCTCGTTGGCGCGTGCGGCCTCGGCGGACACCGAGGCCTCGAACGCGGAGGCCCGTGCGGAGGCGGAGGAGGCCGCAGCCGAGGCCGCCTCCTTGGCGGACGCCTTCACGGACTCCCCGATCGAGGCGAGGGCTGACGGCGATGTGCCGGAGAACGACGCCGTGTCGGCCGCCGTAGGAGTCGGGCTGAACGAGGAGGCGTCGTCACCGTCGCTGTCGGTACTGCACGAGACGAGCGCCGCCGCACTCACGGCTGCCAGCACGAGCCCGACGACCGAGGTCGCGGTTCGGCGCCGCTGTGAGGGGTCCTTTGCCTGTGACACGTCGGCACTCATGCGGTCAAGCCCCTTCCAGCGGCATATATGACATTCCACGGCTTTTGCCGGTTCCCATCCTGGGCCCGAGGAGACCACCGGGCCACTTCACGGGGCCCAACGGGACGTTCCTCGTGCCCGCACGGCGGCCACCGGCGAGCGGGACACCGTGGCGCTGCTCGCTCCGAGCGCCGCCCGGCGCACAGGCCGGCGGTGGGGGAGTGGTGGTCATGTCGAAGGCTGGGCGAGCAGCCGTACGGTTCTGTGGGCTCTGCCGTGCTGCGCGCCGTTTACCTGGCATGCTGCCCTCCATGGAAACCGGGTTCCCGTGGGGGTCCACGCCGACCGTCGATCTCCGTCTGTGGCGCTCCGACGCCATCGTCCTCTTCGACTGGCTGATGAGCACCGACCTCAACACCGTGCCGATCACACACCCGGCTCAGAAACAGGCTCTCGCGGACCTGCTGACGCGTTTGGAAGAAGTGGACGTCATCGGGTCCACCGAGGAAGAGATCGCCCAGGCGCAGGAAGAGGTGGCCAAGGACATGGGCTGGTAGGGCCCCGGAGTCACTCGCCATCCCCAAGCTTCGGCCTCGGGGCGAGACGCAAGGCCACTCGGTGCAAAGGGCGTTGGACCGGAGGACCCCTGCTCCCTTACCCGCACGACGTGCGGAACCGCTGTTCGAGGCGCACCATTTGAAGTAGGGGGACGACGAGCTGTGCGGGTGGTCCTGACGAGCCGTACGGGAGGGGCTTCGGCGACGGCGATCTGCGTCCATTCGCCGGCGAACCCGCGGAGGAGTCGTCATGCCGATGCTGCTCATCAAGGGCTTCTACGACGTCAAGGGCTCGCAGCCGGACGGGGACACGGTTGCTTTCACGGCCGACGACCCCTCGCAGTGGAGCCTGGTCGGCGGCGGGCTGGGCCGCGCCGTCGAGCACAGCGCAACGGGCCGCGCGAAGCTGCGGCTGGACGCGATCGACGCGCTCGAGACGCACTACGGCGCCAACCGTGTCCACCAACCGTTGCAGTTCGCGCACGCCGCACGCGACGAGCTCCTCAACTGGCTTGGCTTCACCGACGTTCAGCGCCGGCCGGACGAGAGCGTCACCGCCGCCACGCCGGAGACGGTTCCCGGGTTCGTGCTCACCCGCGGTTCCGATGTCCACGGTCGTTGTATCGCCCTGGCAGGGCGCGGAACCGCGCCAGGCACGAGCGGTCTGGAGATCGACGTCGACGTCACTGTGCTGAGGACGACGGTCAATCACCATCTGCTCACGAGCGGGTTGGTGTACCCGACGTTCTACCGCAGTCTGTTCACCAGTCTGCGGGTGGAGATGGCCACAGCGGCGAAGCAGGCCCGAGAGGCGGAGCGGGGTCTGTGGCCGAGCGATGTCACCACGAGCGGGGCGAAGATCACCGGCCTGGCCTCCCTGACGGACGATGTCGTGCTCTTGCCCAAGCTGTTCCGCCGCATGGTCGACTACCTCCAGCTCTCCATGCCCCTGACGTGCGTCCCGGCCTATCTCGCCGGTGCCAGGGACCGCTACTCCGTCCTCTCCACCGGCGAGCGCTGCGTGGGCCTGCACCGGGTCGTGGAGGTCACCAACGGCCAGACCCTGCGGATGACGCATCCGTCCGAGGACCTGCTGTTCGAGGATGCCTGACGCCACGCCCCGGGGACCGCGCGAGCCGGTCTGGCTGACGAACGAGGGGACCCAGCGCCCAACCAGGTGTCCGATTCAGGGCCGTGGTCACCAACTGGGCCTGGCGACATTGCCGTAGGACCAGGTGCGGCCCTTTGACATCTCGAAGTGCAGGTGCGGGCCGGTGGAGTTGCCCGTGCTGCCGACCTTGCCCAGCTGTTGGCCAGCCTTGACGTGCTGGTTCGTGCGTACCTGGCGTTGGGAGAGGTGGCAGTACGTGTAGATGTGGCCGTTGTCCGCCGCCAGGCCGATCCAGTCGCCGTACGCTCCGCCGTTCTTGTTCGACCAGGCGATGGTGCCGCTGCGTACGGCGACCACGGGGTCGCCGGAGGCGGCGGCGAAGTCCTGTCCGGTGTGCCGGCCGACGCCGTCGGGCTTCCAGGCGTAGTTGCCGCGCTCGAAGAACTGGAAGCTGACCTTGTGGCCGGGCACGGGGGAGGGGACTCGTCCAGTCGCGGGGCGCGGTGTCGCGGGGCGTGCCGCTTTTGCTTTCACGGAGAATCCGGTGAGGCGGCCGAGGGTGGTCAGGGAGGTGGGGCCCGGTATGCCGTCGGCGTCGGTTCCTTTGAAGCCCTGTTTGCGTTGTTCGGCGCGGTAGGCGGCCTTGGTCTGTTCGCCGAAGAAGCCGGTGGCGCCGTCGGGGAGTTTGTGGCCGCGCTTGATCAGGGCTTTCTGCACGGTGCGTACGTCCTCGTTCCGCTTCCCGAACTGGACGTTCGACAGAGCGACCATGAGTGAGTCCTTCGGGTTTCGCGAGGGGCCGCGTTTGTCCGAAGGTACGGAAACGGGTGTCACCTGGGCGTCATCATGGCGTCACCGGTGCTGAATTGCACGGTGTGACAGCGGGGCCGAAAATGGAAACGACACGCCCGTCCGAGAAGGCGATGAACGTGGCTTCTGCTCCTGCCCGGCTGAGACTGCTCGGCCAGTTCCGGCTGGAACTGGACACCGGGACCGTCGAGCTGGGCCGCAACGGCCAGCGCCTTCTCGCATACCTGGGACTGCGCGGGCGCGTGTCCCGCACGGTCCTGGCCGGCACCCTGTGGCCCGAGGTCACCGAGGGGCACGCCCGGGGCAGCCTGCGCACCACCCTGTGGAAGCTGCCGCCGGGCGAGCCGCCCCTGATCGGCTGCAGGGGGGACGCCCTGCAGGTCACTCCCGCTCTCCGGGTCGATGTCCACGCCTTCACACGGACGGCCCTGTGCGTCGTACAGGGCGATGGCCCCCGGGTCGGGCCCGCGCTGGGTCTCCTGACAGGCGAGGACCTGCTGCCGGGCTGGGACGAGGACTGGGTGCTGCTGGAGCGGGAGCGGCTGCGGCAACTGCGGCTGCACGCCCTCGACGCGCTGGCCGAGGCCCTCATACGGCAGGGCAGACCGGCGCTGGCGATGGAGGCGGCCTGGGCGAGCGTGCGCGCGGAGCCGCTGCGGGAGAGCGCGCACCGGGCTGTGGTGTCGGCGCATCTCGCGGAGGGGAACGTCGTCGAGGCGGTGCGTCACTACGACGCGTTCTGCCGGTTGCTGGACGAGGAGCTCGGCGTGGAGCCCTCGCCTCGGTTCGCCAGGATGCTTCCCGAGCGTCCACGAGACAGAGCCAGGAAGGCGGCATCATGCACCAGAGCGTCCGCGACTACTGGATCACCTTCAACGACCCCCTCGAAGGGCGAGTCCACTTCATGTACCTGGACGTCAAGGGGTACGTGAGCACCGGCATAGGCAACAAGATCGACGAAACGGCCCGGGACAACTCCGCACCGACCGCGGCGGAACGGGCCGCCTCCCTGGCCGCGGCCACCAGACTGCGCTGGCTCGTCAACGACGTGGACACGGAGGCCTCGCCCGACGAGGTCGCGCTGGACTGGGACGCGGTGAAATCACATCTGGAGCTGGCGCCGCAGGGGCTGCACGGGAAATTCCGGCAGTTCACCCGCCTGCACGTCGACGACGCCGAAATCGACCGCCATGTCTTCGAGAAACTCGACGAGATGGAGTCGGTACTCGTTTCTCGCGACGGCTTCCATGACTTCGCCTCCTGGCCGGCCAACGCCCAACTCGGCGCGTTGAGCATGAGCTGGGCGATGGGCCCGAAGTTCCGATTCCCCAAGTTCCAGGGGCACGTGGGAGCCCGGAACTGGGTGGGCGCGGCCGACGAATCCCACTTCACCCCGGACGTGGGCACGATCAGGATCCGCAACAAGCTCGACCGGGCGCACTTTCTGCTGGCCCGCGCCGTGGAGGACCAGACTCTGCCCCTCGAACAGGTCGCACTGGATGTGTCGGACGTGTTCGGCGTACAAGGAGCGCTGCTCGCCCTGGGCTTCAAGCCGCTGTCCCAGGACGGTGTGGACGGCCCCCTCACCCAGGGCAAGGTCAAGGAGTTCCAGTCGGCCAACGGCCTGGCCGGGAACGGGGCGTTCAACGACCCGGACACAGTGTCCGCGCTCGCCGCACAGCTCACCGGCCTCGGATTCACCGTGCTCGGCGCCTGAGCGTCTCAGCAGACGGTGTGCGGGTTGAGCAGGTTGCGCAGGAAGGACTCGGGGTCGGGGATCAGGTCCGCGAGGGCGCCGAGGTCCATGCCCGGCACCAGCGCGAGGGGCAGGGACAGCGGGCCGAGCACGATGGGCGCCAGGAGCTGCCAGTTCTCCATCTCCTGGAGGGAGCGCAGCAGTTCGCGTACCGTCTCACGCCAGTCCACGGCGGGGACCTGCGGGGGAACGGGGAAGTTGACCAGATGGCCGATCTTGCCTCCGGCCGTCGGCATGCGCCCCAGACCCGCCAGCGGATCCTCGTGCAGGGACGGGTCCTCGTTGAGGTGCTCCCCCCAGATCTGCGTGCGCAGTTCACGGACGGACTTGCCGGCCTGGTGCGGTGCGCCCCCCATCGCGCTGTCGATCAGCTCCGTGTCGAAGATGCCGAGCTGGAGCTCCGAATCCGTGGTGTGGGAGCGGAAGTTCAGGTTGGCGCTGCCCGCGGCGACGTACTGGTCGTCGGCGATCAACAGCTTGGCGTGGACGTAGACCTGGAGGCTGGTCGCCGCCTGTTCCAGATGGAAGCAGTGGACGTTCGTGGGAGCGGCGGAGGAGATGCGCTGCAGGGCCTCGGCCCGCAGCGCCTTGTGGACGTCCTTGAGGCCCGGCGCGTCGAAGTCGCGTGCGGTGACCAGGATGACCTGGACGCCCCGGGCGGCGGCGTCGCGCAGGTCGTCGACGACGAGCGAGGGCCACAGATACTGGTCCTCGATGTAGATGAAGTGCCGTGCCCGGCGAATGGCCTTGCGGTAGCCGGCCACGACGGTGAACTCGCCGCCCGGCAGGAAGGAGTAGACACCCTTGCAGGTGAGGGTGCGCAGCACCTGCACGGCCTGGGTGCCCGAGGTGGCCGGCGGTCCGGGGGCCTCCGACGCCGGGATGGGCGCGGGCGTCGCGTCGATACGGCTGGGGCGTGTGGGGTCGTTCCAGCGCTGGACCAGGCTCTGCCAGATCTGGCCGACGGCGGGCCCGAACACCGCGCACTGCACGTCGTGCCAGCCGGGCAGGGAGATCTTCTGTCCGAGGAAGTCCGGCTCCCGCTGCCGGGCGGGCGGATCGACGTGGGCGGCGTTGTCCCAACGGTCGAGGCAGACGTCGATGCCGCCGACGAACGCGCAGGGCCCCTCGGCGGCACCCTGTACCACGGCGCACTTCTGGTGGTGGGAGCCGAAGTCGCCCACCCGGGCGTCGAGGACGGCCTGCGCCCCGGCATCGACCAGACCGGTGCGGAAGTCGAAGTTGTCCTTGGACGGCAAGGTCGGAATCCTCGGTCTGCGCACCGGCAGCGTGGAGAACTGCGAGCCGTACAGCAGCGCACGGACCACGACGCCGTCGGCGCGGAGCTTGAGGAGCCGGTCGAGGATCCCCGGTGCGCCCGCGACCGCGGGAAGCAGCTTCTGCTCGGGCGAGAACCGCCAGCCCGCGAACAGCACCCGGTCTCCGGCGGTCAGCCCGTCGAGGCGGGCGGCCAGGGTGTTGTAGTAGGCCTCGCCGTCGACGAAGAACAGGATCAGGTTGTCCAGGGTGAAGGCGGGGGAGCGGAAGCCGCCCATCTCGGCGTCGGTCAGCAGCCACTCATCGGGAGCGAGGCTCGGGGCGGGCGGACGTTCGACGGCCGCGCGGATCTCGTCCAGCTTCAGGACCGTCAAAGGCCCTACGTCGTCGATGATCTCGGCCGGGGGAACCCCGAGCACCTCCGCCTTGAACCGGGCCACCGCACCGGCCGTCTCGTTGCCGTAGTCACCGTCGGCCCCGAACTGGGGCAGACAGTCGGGATCCCAGTCCAGCAGGGCGATCTGCACCTTTCGCACAGCCGGATCGGTGCGGTGCTGGGACCGGGAGATACGGTCCTGGTCCTGTGCGACGGCTTCCAGCAGCGGATCGCCGGCGAAGAGTGCGGAGGTGAGCATCGCGGGGCTCCTTCGTGCTCGGACGGCCCAGATCGTGATGTCACGGGGCCCGGTGGAATCCCTTGGACGTATCGGCCGGCGCCCCCGGCGGGATCGGCGGCAGGCCCGCGGCGAGGCCCGGCAGCAGCACCGGCTCGAGCCGCACCCGCTCCTGAGCGGCAAGGTAGCGCTCCAGTTCCTGCGGCCGATAACCCGTGTCCCGGTCGTAGCGCTCCTTGGCGGGGACCGCGAGGAACTCGTTCCCGTCGGGCTCGCCCTTGTCGTCCACCGCCGAACCCAGGGGGCGATGCAGCGGCTTGGACAGTCGGTACATGCCCGTACGGGAGGTATGCAGCATGCTCGAACCGTCGGGCCGTACCCGGAAGTCGATGCTCTCCTGCGGCTTCATCACCTTCGGCCCGGCCTCGCCCAGCACGTCGGTGTCGAAGTCGAGACCGTATCTGCGGGCCTGATCGACCATCCACAACAGGGCGACGTCGGAAAGCCCCGCCTCTTTGTAGCCGCCGCCGACATCGGCGTGCACCCCGGCGAACCAGACCTGCTTGAGCTCCTGGCCCTCCCGGTCCGCTCCAGGCTGCTGATGCCACAGGGTCGGCCGGAACGCCGAGCGCTGCTCGTCGACGGACAGAGCGTGGAAGGCGGACCTGACCCAGCTGCTCAACTCGGTGTTGTGGAACGCCCAACGGCGGTTGAACCGGTCCGCCGCCGGACGCAGCCAGGCCATGTCCGGGACCGGGATACCGAGGGCGCCGACCGTGTCCCACACCCCGATGAAGCGGATCTCCGTCTCGCGTGCGTACGAGCGGCGGAACAACGTGGCCGCCGCGCCGTTCGGTTGCTCGATCCGGTCCCGGTACAGCGCCCAGGCCTCCGGGATCCGGTCGGCGTGGTCCCGCCGCAGCACACCGCAGTTGCGGAGCAGTCCGACCAGGCTGCGAGCGGTGAACGCGCCCCGGCTGAAGCCGAAGAGGAACAGTTCGTCGTCGGGTTCGTACGTCTCGACGAGGAACTGGTAGGCGGCGGCGACGTTCCGGGACAGCCCCACGCCGAGCGCGCCGCCACGCAGCCGCTCCCGCCGCTGGGTGCCAACGCCGCTGTGGTAGTAGACGCGTTGTTCCTTCCCGTCGGCGGATCCCGGGCGCAGGGCCAGGGCGACCTTGGCGACGTTCGTCTTGCTCGGCTGGTCGGCGAAGTTCCACGTGCCGTCGCAGCACACGACCAGACGCTTGGCCATGATCATCCCTCCTCGCGGGAGCGCGGAGCGGTACAGAGCACCACCACCAATGCTGGCACCGCACAGGGGACGGCGCCACGCGAGGTGCTCCCCGCCGCGCCGCTCTGGCTCTGCACCGATGACCACGTGGCCGCAGGTCGATGTGGCGAGTGTCGATATTCCGGCTAGGCTGGTGAGTTATAGCAAACGCACGCAGCCTGATGTGTGCTGTGACAGCGAATTCGACATTCACACCGTGTTCGCCAACGCGAACCCCTCCATTCCGGCATGCGGTGAATACCGGCAGCGCATCAGGCCGGGCCACGCCGACTTGGACTGCGGCCATCGCCACGCCTCCATCGCCGGTGACTCCTGGGTGTGCCCATCCGTCGGCGAGGTGTCCGACGGGTCGGTGCGACGTCTCCACTCCGATCGGTCGGCCAGCACGCCGGATCGGCCAAGCACAGGGAGGTGCCGCAATGAGTGAGCCAGGTACCGTGGCGCTTCGGGTCAAGCACGAGGGGTCGGTCCAGGCGCTCGCTTTCAGCCCGGACAGCACCCGCTTCGCCGGCGGCGGCAGCGATGCGTTGCTGCGGGTGCGCGCGGTCGGTATCGGCGCCGCGTTGGACGTGGCCGTCGACGGATCCGTGACCGGCATCGCCTTCAGTCCCGACGGCAGCAAGTTCGCCGTCGCCGACTTCGAGAAGATCTCCCTGCGGGACAGCTCGACCGGCTCGGCCGTCTGGGAAGGGCCGCTCGACCCGGGCAACTCGGTGAACACCGTGCGGTTCGGTCCCGACGGGCAGCTGATCGCGGCCACCGACACCCTGGTCGCCGTACTCGATCAGGCCACCGGGACGATCACTCGGCGGATCACTGTCGAACGGCCCCTGATCGCCGGTGTCGACCTGAGCCGGGACGGCACCCGGGTCGCGCTGGCCGTGGACGAACGGCACGGCGGCGACCACCATCTCGCCGGGTCCGCGCGGGTGATGGACCTGGCCACCGGCACTCAGATCAGCCGACTGACCCCCGGCAACGCCGTGTTCGCGGTCGCGTTCAGCCCGGACGGCAGGCTGGTGCTGTGCTGCGCCGCCGACGACACCACCCGGATGTTCCAGGCGCAGGACGGAACACAGGTGTGGCCGACCGCGGAGGACATCGACGAACAGGTCACGGCCCCCAGTTGTCTGGCGTACGACCCGAAGGGCAAGTGGACCGTGGTCGGCGGTGCCGACGGATTCGCCCGGGTCCTGGACGCGGAGACCGGCGTCGAGAGGGGCCGGGCGCCGAAGCTGACTCCCGGTGCCCCGGACCCCGGGTTCGGAGCCGTCACTCATGTGGCGTTCAGTCCCAACGGCAAGCTGGCGGCCAGCGCCTCGATCGACAACGTCGTACGGCTGTTCAACATCGACGGCAAGGAGCTGTACGCCGTCACCACCGACGAGGTGCTGACCATGCGGTTCAGCCCGAACGGCCGCTGGCTGGGCCTGGGCACCATGAACGACGCGCTGGTCATCGACAACGGCGAAGCGAGCCAGACGAGTCAGAGGTGAGCCGCCATGGACCCCCGCGAACTCCTTGACCAGGTAGCAGGCCAACTGCGCGCGCTCACCCGGGACGCCGTGGACGGGCTGGTCCGCTCGCTGCCCGAACTCGGTGAGGATCCGTCCGCCGCCGGCACTGAGCTCGCGGGCCGGCTGCTCGCCGTGCACGACCGGCTGCCCGCGGGGAACTCGCTGGTGGATCTCGTACGCGAGATGCTCGGTGATCTGGACTCCGCATCCCCTGTACGCCTGCACGGCTGGCGACGGGTACCGGGCGGCCAGCTCGGCGTGGCGCTGGTGCTGACCGACGCGGCGGGGCCGGCCGCCGGGCGTGCGGTGCTCGGAGTGACCGCGGACGGGCCCGTGTTCGAAGTGGTGGTCACCCGGGGAACGACCCTGAACCCGACCGCGGCCGGCCTGGCGCCCTGGAGTGCGGAGGCGACCATCGCCGCCCCGCAGGGCTGGGACGCCGCCTTCGGCCCCGGCGTGCCCTCCCAGCCGTCCACGCCTCCGGCGCCGCCTGGCGGCACCGCGACGATCCGGCTGCGGCGCACCGGCCGGCTCGCCGCCGGTATGACGGACGGGCCGGGGGTCAGCGTGGATGGCATCGCCCTGACCGTGACCGCCGGCCCGCCCGCGGCCGCGGAGCTGGAGTTGCAGGGCTTCAACGCCGCCGTCCTGCCGGCCGCCCTCGCCAGGCTGCTCGGCATCGGCGGGGCCAGCCCCATGTCCGGCCCGCCCCCGCCCGTCATCCTGCGGGCCGACCGGGTCGAGGGTCTGCGTTTTGCCGGCACCGGCGCCCTGCGTGTCCCCCTCCCCATGCGGCTGAACGCCCCGCTCGTGTCCACTCGGGGTGCCGCCCTGGAACTGACCTCCGAGGGCGGCGAGCCGCACCTGGCGCTGTCCCTGTCGGCCAGCGCCGGGCTGCCGGGTCTGCCGCTCCGCGTCCATCTGGAGGGGGCCGGGATCGATCTGCCGATCGCGCTGTCCCCCGGCACCCGGCCGGGCCTGGACCCGAGCCGGTTGCGCGAGTTGTTCCCGGATGGCATCGGAGCCGAGCTCAAGGTGCCGCCGATCTCCGGCGGCGGTCTGGTGCGGCGCACTCCCGACCAGGGCTACGGGGGTCTGATCTCGATCGACCTGGGCGTGCTGCGGCTCCAGGCCGTCGCCCTGTTCCGGCCGCCGGACGGAAACGGCGCCCCGACCAGCTTCATGGTGCTGCTCGCCGCGCAGTTCCCGCCCCCCGGCATCCAACTGGGCCTGGGCTTCGCGCTGGACGCGGTCGGCGGGCTGGTCGGCGTCAACCGGCGCGTCGACATCACCGCACTTCAGCAGTTGGTCGGCGACGGCAACGCCGACCATGTGCTGTTCCCGGACCGCGCGGTCGAGCGCGCCGCGGAGATCATCGGATCCCTGGGCTCGGCGTTCCCGGTGGCCGCCGGACGTGTTCTGGTCGGGCCGATGGTCCGCATCACGTGGGGCGGCCGGATGGTGTCCCTGTCCGGCGCGCTGATCCTGGAGCTGCCCGCCCCGGCCCGAGCGGTGCTGGTGGGCCGGCTGCTGGTCGGGCTGCCCGACCCGGTGGTGCCGCTCATCCGCCTCCAGGCGAGTGTGCTCGGCCGGATCGAACCGGCCGTCCCCCTCGTCGAACTCCTGGTGTCGCTGTCCGGCTCGTGGATCGTCGGGCTCGCGGTGCGCGGAGAGATGTATCTCCTCGTACGCGGCGGCCGGGAGCCGCAGTTCGTCCTGTCCGCCGGCGGCTTCCACCCCCGCTATGCCCGCCCCGCCGGGGTGCCGGCGCTGAACCGGCTCCAGGTCGACCTGGCCCCGGGCAACGGCTTCGGACTGCGGATGGAGGCCTACTTCGCCATCACCTCCAACGCGGTGATGTTCGGCGGTCAGGTCCAGCTGGACGCGTCGATCGCCGGCTGCGGTGTGCAGGGCTGGCTCGGCCTGGACGCCCTGTTCGTCTTCGACCCGGTGTTCGCGTTCTCGGTGCATGTACGGGCCGGGGTGGCGGTGCGCGCGTTCGGGCGCCGACTGGCGGGCATCGGGCTGGACTTCACCCTGGAGGGCCCGGCCCCCTGGCACGCCTTCGGCACCGGCAGCATCTCGGTGCTGTTCTGGGACGTCGAGCTGGACTTCGACGTCCGCTGGGGATCGGCGCAGGCGATCCGGCAGGAACCCGGACGCAGTCCGCTCGACGCGCTCACCCCCGAACTGGCGAAGACGACGGCCTGGGCGGCGGAGCGGCCGGCCGCCGAACGTACCGCGCTGCTGTTCACCCCCGAGGCCAACGAGAAGCTGAACCAGGGGAGTCTGGTGCACCCCGACGCCACCCTGCGCCTGACCCAGCGTGTGGTACCGCTGGGCGTGCGGATCTCCCGGTTCGAGCGGCGGCCGGTACCCGCACAGACCTGGACGGTCAAAGAGGTCACCCTCGGCACTCCCCAGGCGGCCGGCCAACTCGCCTCGCTGCCCGAGCGATTCGTCCCCGGCGAGTTCTTCGACCTCACCGAGGACCAACAGCTCACCGGGCCCGCGTTCGTCAGCCACGCGGGCGGGCTGCGGGCGCGTACCGACGGCGTCCGGGTCGGTGAGGGCCACCGGGTCGACGACACCTACGAGACGAAGTACGAACCGCCGCTGCCCGAGCGGCAGTTCACGATGTGGTCGGGGTTCTTCCGCCGCGAGGCCGTCTTCGCGGTCAGTGCCGCCGAGCGGCTGGAGAGGTGGCGCACCCCCGAGGCGGCCGTCAAGGTACGCCCGGCCACGCTGAGCGTGGCCGCCGCCGAGACCCTCAGCCCGCTGCTCGACGACGTCACCCTGGTCAACGCCACCACAGACGCCTGGGACGCCGTACGCGGACAACTCGCCGAACCGCAGGACGCGTTGCGGCTCGTCGAGACCTGGGAGCTACGGTCGTGAGCACGCGCTGGTTCTTCTCCTCGGCACAGGTCGGCGCCGGCGCCTCGGCCACGGGCCAGGCGTTGCCCACGTCGGTGCGGTTCAACCGTGACATCGAGGGCCGCCGCGAGGAGCCGCCACCGGTGACGGGGCCGACGCTGTCGCTGGTCGGCCCTGGAGATGTGTTCGGCTTCGACCGCAGCATGGTCCTGCGGGAGGAACCGCCGCCCGGCACGCCCGACGCCGCGGAGAACGTGCTGGCCACCGTCGAACTGGCCCACGCCGACCTGCCCTGGCTGCTGTCCCCGGGACCGGCACCCACCGGGAGCGGGCCCACCCCGCAGCCCTGGGTCGTGCTGATAGTGCTGGCCGAGGACGAGGCGGCCCCACCGCGCGAGTCCCACCCGCTGCCGGTGCTCACCGCCCCGGTCGCCGCGCTGCCCCCACTGGCCGAGCGGTGGGCGTGGGCGCATGTGGAGGCACGCCTCCCGGACACCGTCACGGACGTCCCCGGCGCGAAGCGCCTTGTCGAGCAGGGGGCGCGCAACCACTCGGCCGATGTCGTCGCCCGGCTGATGTGCCCGCGTCGGCTGCTCCCGAATCGCGGCTGGATCGCCGCCGTGGTCCCCGCCACCGCCGCGGGACGGGACGCGGGCCTGAGGGTGACACCGGCGGGCGCGGCCACGGCGGACGCCTGGCCGATTCCCGGCCGGGACACCGTCGACCTGCCCGTCTACCACTGGTGGACCTTCCGCACCGGGCAGGCGGGCACCTTCGAGGAGCTGGCCCGCCGACTGCGCTTTCGGTCCGCCGCGGAGGCCGGACTCGGCAGCCGGATCATTGATGTCGGCAAGCCTTGGCCCGCCGAGGATTCTCCCGGTCCTGCCACCGTGCCCATGGACGGTGCGCTGCGTGCGCCCGGTACCGCGGCACCCGAGACCTGGAGCGACCCGGCCGCTCAGGAGCGCTTCCGGGGCCTGGTGCGCGAACGCGTGGACGCACCCGCCCGTCAGCGCGAGGAAGCCGTCGACGACCAGGACATCGTCGCCGTGGGCCCGCCCCTCTACGGCAGCCACCACACCGGGGAACAGACCGTGCCCGCCGAGCCGGAGAGCTGGCTGAGCACACTCAACCTGGAGGTCCGCCGGCGGGTGGCCGCCGCGCTCGGCACCCGGTACGTGCAACTGGAGCAGGAATTCCTGATGGCCCGCGCCTGGGAACAGGTCGGCGAGATCCGGCAGGCCAACCGCCTGCTGGCCGCCGGTGAGCTGGCCGCCGCCGCGGCCGAGCGGGCCCAGCACAAGCACCTCGACGCGCTGGGGGTGGCCGATCTGGTCACCGTCATGGCGCCGGTGAGCGGACGCGTGCCCCTGGCCGCCGCCGGACCGGAGGCGAAGACGCTGTCCGCCATGCTGGTCGCGAGCGACAAGGTGCCCACAGGAGCGGCCAGCACCTCCTTCGCACGGCTGATCCGCGCGGGCGGGGCGCTGGCCCGGCGTGCCCAGCGCGGATTGGACGGCGAGGTACCCGAGGAGCAGCCCGATCCGGTCCTGCTGCGGGGCCTGCAGGACATGGGCATGGACGTCCAGGGCCTGTCCGGCGAACTGCGCGACCGGATCAGCCCCACGCGGCTGCAGATACTGCGGATGACCGACCGCGTCCCCGGCGACTTCTGGGCGCAACGCACACAGGACGACGCCCGCCCGCTGCGGCCGATCATGGCCCATCCGAAGTTCACCGTGCCGATCGCCGAGGAGCTCCTGGCCCGCTGGCCGGAGTGGGCGCTGCCCGGCATCAGCGCGCTCCCCCCGGACTCGGTGACCCTGCTGGAGACCAACCCCGAGTTCATCGCCGCGCTGCTGGTCGGGCTGAACCACGAGTTCAACCGGGAACTGCTGTGGCGGGAGTTCCCCACCGACCAGCGCGGCACCCCCTTCGCCCGGTTCTGGCCGAGCGACGACGCGGATGTCGAGGAGATCGCCCTGTGGCCGCGCGAGGCCCCGCTGGGCAGTCAGTTGCGCACGGGCGGCGCGGGCAACCTGGTGCTGCTCGTGCGCGGGGAGCTGCTGCACCGCTTCCCCGGCACCGCCCTGCTCGCCGTACGCGGCGTGGCGGGCAAACTGCCCGACGCGTTCGACGGAGTGCCGGCCACCCCGCTCGCACTGGACGAGTCCACCGTGCTCTACCTGTTCTCCGGTCTCGACGCGGAACGCGCCCGCGCCGAGGACTTCTTCTTCGTGTTCCGCGAACCGATGCGCGGCACCCAGTTCGGCTTCGACACCGGCGCCCAGCCCGCCCAGATGGAGTCGTGGGCGGATCTCACCTGGGACGGCGTCCAGGTGGCGGGCGGTGCGTTCGTCCTTCTGGGCCGGGCCCCCGCCACCCCTGCCCCACCGCCACCCGATCTCGCGGTGTGGGGCCGGGACGCGGCCGACATGGCCCGCATCGCCTTCCAACGGCCCTTCCAACTCGCCTTCAGGGCCACCACGTTGCTGGGCGGCTGAGCGCCGCACCGAGGACAGGAGCACCCCCGCCATGAACGACGCGTTCGCCGCTCGCGCACAGGTGGACCGGGCCCGCACCGAGGTGGACGCCGCGCAGGCCCTCGCGGACGAGCAGCATGCCGTGGTGCAGCGCCTCCAGGACCACATCCGGGCCGGCCTGCCGGACCCCCTTCACATCCAAGGCCAGCGCCCCAGCCCCGAACTGCTCGTCGAGGCAGAGGCGGCCCTGCTGGAGCTCCAGCGCAGAGCCGAGGAGCTGAACGCCTCGGCGGCCGGGGCCGAGGACGAACTCACCCGCGCCCTGGGCGAGGGCACGGCCCTGTTCCCCGACGACAACACCGCCCCGATCGCCTTGCTGCCGGTGCGGGTGGAGACCATCTGGTGGGAGCCGCGCACCCTGCGGGTACGGATCTACCCGGACGACATCCTGCTCACGGCCTTCGACCCCCGGTTGACCCCCGCCGAAGCGGCGGCCGCCGCCGGATACTGGCAGAACCCCGGCCCGGAGGCCTGGCAGCAGGTGCTCACCCAGCTGCGTCCGGCCCGCGCGTCCTGGGCGGTCCGCGCCGCCCGCCCCGGCGCACCGCCACCGACGATCCGCACCGACGACCCCGGGCAGCACCGGCCGCAGACGGTCGCGATGCCGAAACGCTGGCGCTTCCTGGGCCTGCTCGACGGCCAGGTGGTGGTGGACACGCTCGGCCGCCCGGTGCCCGACCCGCTGCCCATCGGCCTGCTGCGCGCCGAGGAGGAGGGCTGGGAGACCGACTGGTTCGAGGCGGTCAAGGCCGGTATGGGCATCGAACTGGTCTTCCCGCCCGAGAGCACCGAGCAACTGGACGAGCTGCTCGTCGTCGGGGTGCGCGACGACTCGGCGGCGGACGGCGCGACGCGGCTGCGCGACCTCCTGCACGGCCACAGGTTCGGTGGCGGTCTTGGCCTGCTGCCGTCCGGCACCGCGACCAACAACACCCCGCGCAGCCGCTCCGGCTGGTCCTCGGCGCCCGCCTACCCGGGCCCCGATCCCGATCCGAAGGCGGGCGAGCGGCCGGTCGCCGACGCGCTGGCGACGGGGCTGGGTCTGTCCGACGCCGACTTCCTGCGCGGCTGTTCCGGCGCCGCGGACCCGGAACCCTCGGCCGTCGCCGCGCTGACCCTGCTCACATGGCCGACGCTCGGCAAGGGTTTCGCCGAGGCCGCCCTGAGCACCCTCGACCTGGGCACCCGGCAGGTCACCGGTGTGGCCCCCGGCGGGCCGTGGCGTGCGGTCAGGGAGCATCTCGCCGAGCATGTGCGCGGTCGCGGGCCGCTGCCGATGCTGCGGGTCGGGCGCCAGCCGTACGGGATCCTGCCCGCCACGGCGCTGGACGACTGGCGCGCCGAACGCGTCGGTGACGTGGACGCGTTGATCGCGCCTTGGCTGGAGCGTCTCAGGGAACGCTGGCGGGCGGCGGTGAAGGGGGAGAACGCCATCGACCCCATCCCCCGAGTCCAGCCGGGCATGCCGGTCGACGAGGTCGCGGTGAACGCGTTGCAGCGGCTGCCCGTGGCGACCGGCCTGTCCATGTGGCGCATGGACAGCCCGGCGGCGGCCGTGGGGAGGACCGACCGTACGGAGCCCCCCGCGCGGCTGGGCCTGCCCGGTCTGCCGCCCCATGCGATGCTGCGCTGGACCACACGGGGCGACGGCTTCACCTCCTTCGGCGGGAGCCTGGACGAGAAGACCGGCGTCCCCGAGTTCGTCGCCCGGCTCACCCCTGACCCGCAGGCCTTCCCGGCCCGGGCGGCGGCCACCGCGGACTACCTGGGCGCGGTGCGCGCCTTCCTGGCGGGCGAGCTGAACGCCGAGGGCTACGACGAGGCGTGGCCGGTGGAGTTGTCGACCGGCCGGGAGACTCCGCCTCGGCGCAGCACGTTCTTCGACCTTCCCGGAGGCCAGGAGGAGCCTGCGCCTGCCGACGGAGGCGAGGATCCCGGCGGCGAAGGTGAGGCGCCGCCCGTGGACGGCGAGGAGCAGCCACCGGACGACGGGGAGCCGGAACCCGAACCGGACGCCAGCGGGCTGCTCGACGCCCTGCTGTTCCTCCCCAACTGGGCCTTCTTCCAAGGCGACGACGAGGGCGCGGACGACACCCTGCGCCAGGCACTGGCCGTCACCGGCGATGTGGACCAACTGGTGGCCGACGTACTGGATGGGCTGAGCGAGCAGGAGCGCGCCGAACGGGTCGCCACAGCCACCCGGGCCGCCGCGGAGCTGCCCCGCCTGGAACAGGCCCTGCGGACCCTGGCCGGCGTCCCGGTGACCCGGCTGCCCGAACTCCTGCTGGAGGTCATCGACGTCCACTCGCACCGGCTGGACGCCTGGATCACCTCGCTCGCGTCGCGACGGCTGGCCGCGCTGCGCAAGTCCGGAGTGGAAGGCGTGCGGTTCGGCTGCTACGGCTGGGTGGAGGAGCTGCGTCCGCCGGTGCAGCGCGAACAGCTCGACATCGTGCTGGACGACATGGACACCACCGTCGAGATCTCCGACAAGGACGGCTACATCCACGCGCCCTCGCTCCAGCACGCGGCGACGGCGGCCGTGCTGCGCTCCGGCTTCCTCAGCGACCCCGACGAGCAGACCTACGCCGTCAACCTCACCTCCCGCCGTGCCCGTATCGCCCGCTGGCTGCTCGGCGGCGTACGCCAGGGCCAGAACCTGGGCTCCCTCCTGGGCTACCGGTTCGAACGGGCCCTGCACGACGCCGAACTGGACCACCTCGTAGAACGCTTCCGCCGCCGCTTCCCCCTGCCGGTCGTACCCGAACCGCAGGGGGAGCAGCCCGCGGCGGACCTGTGGGCGCGCAGCGCTGAGGCGATCTCGGCACGCAACGTCGTCGACGGCATGGCCCTCGTACGGGCCGGAGCCGGTGCTCCCGCTCTGGCCGGTGTCCCGGACGACAACCTCGCGGCGGTGACACCGCTGCTGGAGGACCTTGCCGATGCCCTGGACGCGGTGGGCGATCTGGTACTGGCCGAGAGCGTGCACCAGCTGGTGGGAGGCAACCCGATCCGTGCGGGCCTGACCGCCGACACCCTGGGCCGCGGCGAGGACGTACCGGACACCTTCCGCGTCCTGCGCACACCGCACCGGGCCCGCGCACTGACCCACCGGGTCGCCACGCTGCTGCCGGCCGCCCTCGCCCCGGCCGGCTGGCCCACCGATCCGCTCGCCACGCTGCAACCTGCGCTGGAGGCTTGGGTCGCGCATCTGCTGGGCCCTGCGACTGGCTGGACGCTGACCGGGACAGTGGGCCAGGAGGCGTTCGAACTCACCGTCGACAGCCTACGGTTGGGCGCGCTGCGCACCGTACTGGACACTGCCTCCGTCGAACCGGCCGGGCTGCGCCGTGCCGTACAGAACGCCAATGGCGTCACACCGGACACCCCGGTCACCTTCAGCGGGCCCGGCTGGAGCGGACTGCGGGGCCGCGCGGTCCGTATCCGTTCGCTGCTGTCCACCGCCCAGCCACTGCTGCCCGCCCACCTTCCCGAGGACCCGGCCGGCCGAACCGTCGACACGACCGGGCTGCAAACGCGCCTCGCCGCCTTCGCCGAGAGCGGCCCGGCCGGGGACCCGCTGCGTGCCCTGGCAGCGGAGCAGGTCACACCGGAAGCGGCCGACGCCTGGCTCTCCCGGGCCCGGACGACACTTGCCGACGTGCTCGGCGCGGACATCCCGCTCCTGCCCGACCTCACCGCACCGACCCCGCCCCCGGCCGGCCGCACCGACCTGCCCGGCGCCGACCTGGAGGACTGGCTACGGCGCAACGCGGCCGTACGACCGGTGGTGCGCACCCTGCACGAGACCCTGCTGCTGGCCGCAGTGGGCGCCGACCGGGTCGAGCGGCTGCGTGCGGCACAGCACCCGACGAGCGCGGCCGACGCCTGGATCGGCGGTGTCTTCCCCGCCGGGCAGCGCCCGACCGCCACCACCCACCTGGTCTGGCACGCACCGGCCGACACCGTGCCCGGCGCGGCCATCACCGGCCTCGTACTCGACGAATGGATCGAACTGCTCCCCGGCTCCGATCAGCTGCCCCCGTCGGACGCGGCCGCGCCGCAGACCGAACTGACCGGAGTCGCCTTCCACTACGACCGCCCGGACGCCAAGGCCCCGCACAGCGTGCTCATCGCGGTGCCCCCGAACCTGGAGCGCGGCTGGACCTCCGACGGCCTGGCGCAGGTGGTGCGCGAGACCCTCGAACTGGCCAAGCTGCGCGCCGTCGACCTCGACGACCTGCCGGAACTGGACGATCTGATCCCCGGCATCCGGATCTCCCCCCGCGGTGCGACCGGCCAGGCCCTGTCCAGGATCGAGAACCCCCGGCCCGGCACCGACCCGGAGGGCCCCTTCATGCTGGAGCCCCGCCACCGCACCTCCGACGTCGAAACCGGACTGGCCGCCCGCGTCCACGACCCGCTGTGGCTGCTCACCCGCCAGTGGCAGTTCGGGGAGTTCGCCGCCCAGGACGCCGGTTCGCCCGCGGTGGTCCGCATGGCCGGCGGCAGCTCGCCCATCGACGCCTGGCGGCCGGGCGGGAGCACGGACTGGGTGCCCTACGATCCGCGCCTCGGCCCCTTGGACAGCCAGGTCGAGGACGAGCCCGTACAGGCCGACGAACGGTTGCGCGCCGAAGGCGGTGCCGCCCTGCTGCGGATGACCGACGACGCCGGGCTGCCCACCGCCGCCCTCGCGGCACTGGCACCCCACCGGCTGCGGTCCGGCCAGACGGACACGAGCCTGATCGGCTTGCTCGACGGCCGACTGCCCGACGCCGAGTCGGTGGCGGCAGCACTGGACGCGGGCACCTTCGACAGCGGACCCGACGCGCGGCTCGGCGAGGTGGCCGCCCGATGGCGGACCTGGTGGGCGGGACAGCTCGCCGAGCGCGGCCCCGACTGCTTCGACCCGCACCGCTTCGAGTACGGCGCCGAACTGTCCACCGGTGGAACCGTGCTGCGCGCCGAGGAGTACCAGGGCGACGGCCTCGACTGGTACAGCCTGGATGTGCACCCCGACCCCGACGCCGAGGCGGCGCCGCAGGGCGAACGCAGCACGTTCACCGAGGAGGGACTGCCCTCGACGATCCGCTACGGCGGACTGCCGGCCGACCGGTTCTGGGAGATGGAGGACGCGCGCGTCGACCTCGGGGCGGCGGACGTGTCCACGCTGGACACGGGCCGCCTGCTGCTGATCTCCTTCGCCACGGTGTTCGGCAACGACTGGTTCCTGGTGCCGCTGGAGGTGCCGACGGCTTCCCTGACCGTCCTGGACCAACTCCTCGTGCGTGACGTCTTCGGCCGCCACCATCTGGTCCGGCGCGCAGGCCAGGATGATCCGGCCTGGTCGATGTTCACCCTGAGCAGCCCGGAGCCGGACCACCCGGCGGCCTCCGGGCTGCTGGTCCTGCCCACCGAACGCGGCCTGACGGGGCAGCCGCTGGAACGCGTGGTGCTGGCCCGTGACGAACTGGCGAACTTGGCCTGGGCCGTTCAGCACCACTACACCGACGGCCGGGGCGAACAGGTCGACCGCCGCGACCGCTGGGCCCGCACCACACCCCCGGAGCCCGCCACGGCCGGCGAACTGCCCACGTACGCCGTGCAGAGCATCGTGCCGGACTACTGGTTCCCCCTCGTCCCGGAAGCGGTCGGCACCGCCCAGATCCGTTTCCGGCTGGCCAGGCTCACCGGCCCCGGCCTCGACTCACGCCCGGAGGGCCGGCTCATCACCCCCGGACTGTGGATGCACGAGGAAGAAGTGCCGCGCGACGGCGTGTTCGTCACCCGACGCCCCGTGCTGGCCCGCTGGTTCGACGGCTCCTGGCACAGCTGGGTGCGCCGGGAGAAGGCCCCCGGTACCGGGGAGAGCTCCAGCGGGCTGGTCTTCGACACCGTGCGGCCCACGGAGCCGTGGCCGTGATGACAGTCCGTCAACCGAGACGGGAGGCACACCATGGGCCGGCTCCACGGCCGTGGTGCTGGATCAGCGCCGCCCGGCCGCCACCAGGGCGGTGAGGACGCGTCGGGTCTTGTTCTCCGGGTGATCGGAGAGCGCCACCCCGCGTTCCCGCACCGTCTCCTGTAGCTTTCGCTGCTTGCGCTCGGCCCGCGTGATGAACTCCTTGGCGTCGTCCTCGTCCTTGGGCTTCACCCGGATCGAGGCCTCCAGGAACTCCGTACCGGCGACCGACCACGCCTCCAGGTTCACCTTCAGGTCGCCCAGCGGAACGTCGTCGACCTTGGTCGAGAGGATCGGCCCCAGCGCGACCAGGCCATTGAGCTGGACGGCGGGAGCACAGGCGTGCAGGAACTGGTCCTGCACCGCATCGATCGGCGCGGCGGGATCGGCACCGGGAGCCACCGCGCCCAACAGCGCCCCCGGTGGGTGACTGTGCACCAGGGAGGCGGCGGGCACATGGCGGTCCACTGACCAGTCCTCCTCGATCCTGTAGGTGAACGGCTCCGCGTCGAACGGGGTGGAGAACCGGCCGACCAACTGCTTCCGGTCGCACGGGCGCAACTTGACGGTGAGATCGTCCGCACCGCCACCGATCCTGAACCGCACGATCACGCCGGCGTCCAGCAGTGGCACCCGGCCCTCGGCGGCGCCGTCCCGGCCCTCGGCGAACCAGATCCGGCGCGTGGTCATCTCGCCGTGCGCTGCGCCGAGGAGCGACAGAGCCGCCGCCACGTCGCTCTCGATGTTGACCTTGATCTCGACCGGCAACAGGTCCATCGTCCCGCTCCCTAACGTCTTCTGTGCGTGGGCCCGGACGCTTTGCCGCATTGCCGGACGAAGGCGTCGAAGGCTGTTTGCTCAGCGTGCTCCTCCTCCGGCTCGGAGTCGACCGGGAGGGGGAGGCTCAGGGTTGGGGCATGAGCTGTACCCGGATGTCATCTCCGTAGGGGAGAACGATCGTCCGGTCCCGGCCGAGCTCCCAGTCCGGGGTGACCAGGAACAGTCGTCCGCCGGACGACAGCAACAGGCGGAAGCCCGCGTAACGGTGGTGGTACGCCCTTCCCTCTTTCTCGGAATCGTCGAGCCGGGTTGTCGTGACCCCGGTGGGCAGACCATCGAGTGGTTCCTTGGTGTCGATGACGACTTCCGGTCGGAGGTCCAGTCTGGATGCGTCCTCCTCGCCTCGCCCTGTGCCGTACGCCCAGGCCAGCTGGGTCGAGGCCCAGAACAGCCCGGCGATGAACAGCCCCACGGCGCAGAGCGCGCCATTGCGTGCCAGGCGCCGCGACAGCAGGGTTCGCCCGCGCTGCTGCGTGTAGACCCAGGTGCCGTATGCCACCGCCGCCGGTCCGATCGCCAGCGACAGAGGTGTGGCACCGATGATGACGCTGGTGTCGGAGTCCTGGACGAACATGCCGATGACGGCTCTGGCAATGAGGAGGACCCCGACGAGCATGATGAGGTACGCCAGAAGGGCATGGGTGGTGGAGGTGTCGTCGCCCGTGTCGCGAGCGAGCAGCCACTTGACGAAGACATGGATCCCGACGCACGTCAGGACACCGAGGAACATCAAGGCCGCCGGGACGTAGACCACTTCGAGGCCCTGCAGCATCAAGTCCTGATTGGACAGGCCCGTCATGTCCAGGGGAACGCCGAAGTACTGGTAGCGGGCGCGGGTGGCGACGTAGCCGAAGTAGACAAGCAGCGCGGTGGCCAGTGTTGTCGGGCCGATGGCCTCGGCCAGTTGGCGGATGCGGGCCGAGACGGGCTGCTGGTCGGTGGAGGGCTCGGGTTCTTCGGCTGGTTCCGGGCCAGGTGGCGTGGGTGGCGGTTCGGGTGGGGGAACCGTGGCCATCAGCCTTGCTCCCCGGTCAGCGGCTCGTCGGGCGGGGGCTGGAACTCCTCGGGGGAGTCGGTGTCGGGTGACGGCGGGGAGTCCGGGACAGGCGTGTCGTCGGACGGCGGGGAGAACTCCTCCGGCGGACTGTCTGCCGCCGCCCCTCCGACAGACATCGTCAGTGTGGGAACGTTGTTGGAACTTGAGCCACTTATCTGCACCGGATTCTGCGACGTCGGTGGCGAACCGCCCCAGTCCGGCACCTCGTTGCACGGGGAGTTCTCGGCGTTGTCGCACAGGTACGTGAAGTGGACTACTGCGGTGACCGTGTACTCACCTGCCGGGGCGTCTGACGGGAGGACAGCCCCCGCCACGCACTGGTCGCCCTCAGTCAGATTGATTCCGCGACACGCAGGATTACCGTCGAGGGAACAATGCGCGGCGTCGTCGGAACGGACCGCCGGAGTGGCCGGGCCGGCGGTCACGGTGAAGGAGACACTGTTGACGGTGCCGGCAGTGGCCGTCTTGTTGATGATGGTCACACAACCGGGACCACTGCCGTTGCCGTCGAGGTGGACGCCGTTGACATGAATGGATCGTCGATCGCTCTTGCGCGTCTCGCCGCCTGGCGTGCTGTTACCGGCGGTCGATGTGCCCTGCGAGGTGGATGGGGAGCTGGAGGCTCCGTCATCCGAGCGATCGGTGCCGGTGCCGGTGCCGCTGCCAGGGTCGGCGTTGGGATCAGTGCCGTTTGAGCCGGTCACGGAGCTGATCGGGCGTTCGTCAGCGGCATTCTGCCCATCAATGGTGGCGGATCTGACCAGCCAGACGATCCCGAGCACTGCCACGAGACCGAGGATGACCGCCAAGGCGATGGGTCGCGCACGCGTAGGTGCCATACAAGGAGAATATTCTCATTTCCGGCACTCTTCCTCCTGGGGCGGCCGACCCGCGGCCGCCCTTCTCCGGCGATCGGGTCGGAGGGATCGCGGAGCCGGATCGGGACTCTCAGGTCAGGACCAGCCAGCGGCGGCCGTCGATCAGCTCGCGGGCCGCGTCGAGGTGGCCGGCGTGGCACGCGGTCTCGGTGATGACGTGCAGCAGCACGTCGCGCAGGGTGTGCAGGTGTGGTTCGCCGAACAGGTCGTGGGGCCACCAGGCCAACGCGGCGTCTGCAGAGGTGGCGGTGATGACGGCGTCGGCGCAGGCCGCCTCCTGCCGGTATCGGTCGAGCACGTCGACGGCCGGGACTTCCGGGGACACCTGCCAGGCTTCGTCGTCGCTCGTCAGGCCGCGGATGACCTGCTGGTCCCCGGCGACGACCGCGCGGAACCAGAACCGCTCGACGTCCAGCGTGAGGTGCTGGACCAGGCCGAGACAGTGCCATCCGGACGGCAGCACGGGCCGTCGTAGATCCTGCGCGTCGAGCCCGTCGAGGATGTCCACCACGTGGCGCCGCTGCCCGTGCAGGACTCGAAGAAGCGCCCTGACCTCGTGGTCCGGAGTGTTGTCGCTCAGATTCTCGGTCACGGCCACCCAGGATCCCTGAATCTCCGCGGTCGGGCAGGGAATTGCCCGACATCCGGAACGGGACTCCACCAACTCGGTGTGCCGGCCAGGCGGTTGGCGCTCCTCGCGGACGCGCAGAGACTGACAGACGCAGGTTCCTCCTGCCAGGGCCAAGTCTCGGCCTTCTTCTACGTCTGCTCCGTCGGCTGCTGGGCGACCCCACCCGCGCCGACGCTGACCAGCCCTGTCTCGTAGGCGACGATGACTGCCTGGACACGGTCACGGAGTCCGAGTTTGCCGAGGATGCGGGCGATGTGTGTCTTGACGGTCGCCTCGGCCAGGTGGAGGCGGCCGGCTAGTTCGGCGTTGCTCAGGCCTCGGGCCAGCAGGCCGAGGACTTCCAGTTCGCGTGGGGTGAGCGAGGCGAGGTCGCGGTGGAGGGCGGCGGTGTCGCTGCCCTGGTGCGCGAACCGCTGCACGAGGCGGCGGGTGATGGTGGGTGCGAGGAGGGCGTCGCCGGTGCGGACCGTGCGGACGGCCGCGGTCAGCTGCTCGGGGGTGACGTCCTTGAGGAGGAAGCCGCTGGCTCCGGCGGACAGGGCGGCGTAGACGTACCGGTCGAGGTCGAACGTGGTGAGGATGATGACGCGGGGCGCGTCGGCGCCCCCGGTGAGGATGCGGCGGGTGGCCTCCAGGCCGTCCATCTCGGGCATCCGGATGTCCATCAGGACCACGTTGGGCCGGGTGCGGCGGACCGCCTCGACTGCTTCGCTCCCGTTGGTCGCCTCGGCGACGACGTCGATGCCGTCGGCGCGGAGGATCAACCGGAATCCGGTGCGGACCAGGGTCTGGTCGTCGGCGAGAAGCACACGCAGCGGCTCGGTCACGGTCCCTCCAGGGGGATCAGGGCTTCCACACGGTAGCCGCCGGTCAGGCGTCGGCCGGTGTTGAGGGTTCCGTCGTGGACGGCGAGGCGCTCGCGCAGCCCGATCAGGCCCCGGCCGCTTCCGACGGCCCCGCCCGACTGCCCACCGGTGTCGGTGACTTCGACCCGGAGCCGGTCCGGGCCGTAGTCGACGGTCACGGCGGCCCTGGCGCCGGACGCGTGCTTCACCGTGTTGGTCAGGGCTTCCTGGACCACGCGATAGGCGGCGAGTTCGAGGCCGGGCGGGAGGGGACGGGGCGGCCCTGTCACGGTCAGGTCGACGGGCAGTCCAGTGTCCCGCACCCGCCCCACCAGCGATTCCAGCTGGTCCAGGCCGGGTTGAGGGGTCAGCTCCTCCGCCGTGTCGGCCGGGTCCGCACCGCTGGACGTCCCCTCGTGCTCGTCGGCCATGGTGAGCAGCCCCATGACGTGGCGCAGTTCGGTCATGGCCGCCCGCCCACCCGCCTCGACGGCGAGCAGCGCCTCGCCGGCCTCCTCGGGCGACGTGTTCATGATCTTGCGGGCGGCACCCGCCTGAATGATCATCACGCTGACGTTGTGTGTGACGACGTCGTGCAGTTCGCGGGCGATCCTGGCCCGCTCGTGCTCGACGGCCCGGCGCAGTTCCTCGGTCCGTTCCAGTTCCAGGGTGGAGATCCGGGTACGGCCCTCGTCGGTCCGGAGCTTCCAGGTGCGCAGGCCGATGGCGGCCACGGCCATCGGGACCAGGATCAGCAGGGCGATGTAGTCGTTGGGGACGATCGGTGTCACCGAGTCCCCCGAGGTGCCGACCAGGACGACCGACACCGGCAGTGCCGCCAGGGCCGCCACCCGGTACGGGCTGTACACGGCGGCGCTGTAGACGGCGATGATGAACGCGTAGAAGGTCAGCCGCAGCACGCTCTGCGGTGTCGCCAGCGTCGCCGCCGTCACGACGCACAGTACGGCGAGCGGATAGCGGCGGCGCAGCGCCAGGGCGCCCGAGGCGACGACCGCGAGGCTCACCATGAAGGCCAGCCCGCCGGGGCCGGACGGGCGCACCACGGTGTACGCCACGCCGGGTGCGATCTCGCGCACCACGACGACGTCGACGTTGTCGATGCCGTAGTAGACGGTGGAGATGCCGATCACCAGCGCGACCAGTGTGTCGAACTGCCAGGCGCGCCGGGTGGGCCGCAGCGGCGGACCGCTGGGAACCCTGGCGTCGCGGACCGTCCGGCGGGCGGCTTCCCGCATCCGCTCCAGCGTCGTACGTACGTCCGTCACCGGATCATTCTCGCCGCCGCGCGGACCCGCGGAGTCCGCCCCCGTGGTCATTTCCGCCGCACCGGATACATCACCCGCCTACATCGCAGGGATGACGTTTGCGGGGCTCATCCCAGCTCGGTACCGCAAGGGGTTCGAGTGGGCGACGCGTGCCGGCCGGGCCCGCTCCTAGCGTTCACGCAGCCAACTGCCCTTACCCGAGGAGCCTTTCATGACCGTGCCGGTGATCGAACTGCGAGAGGTGAGCCGCCGATACGACGACGGCCCGCCCGCTCTGCACGAGGCGTCGCTGACCGTGCAACCCGGCGAGGCCGTCGCCATCCTGGGCCCTTCCGGCAGCGGCAAGTCCACGCTGCTCAATCTGATCGCGGGCCTGGACCGGCCCGATGCGGGGACCGTCACCGTGGACGGGGTGCGGGTGGACCGACTCGGTGAGGCCGGTGCGGCGCTCTACCGGCGCTCGAGGATCGGCATGGTCTTCCAGTTCTTCAACCTGCTCGACGATCTGACCGTCACCGACAACGTCGAGCTGCCCGCGCGCCTCACCGGCATGGCGCGGGGCGAGGCAGGCCGCCGGGCGGCGGAACTCCTGGAACTGCTGGGCATCGACCGGCACGCCCGCGCCTACCCGGGACGGCTGTCCGGTGGCGAACGGCAACGCGTCGCGGTCGCACGGGCGTTGATGAACCGGCCCGCGCTGCTCCTGGCCGACGAACCGACCGGAGCCCTGGACACGGCGGCCGGACAGGACGTCAGCGAGCTGCTCACCGGCCTCAACTCCGAGGGCCAGACCATCGTCGTGGTCACCCACGACCTCGCCCTGGCCCGGTCCTGCACGAACCGTACGGTCCACATCGCCGACGGCCGGATCACCCAGGACACCGGGTCGCAGGCCGTCACCCCGCAGGCCGTCCGATGAGCGCGCTCGGCAAGGTGGTGCGCTCGGGGGTCGCACGACGCCGGGTGCAGACCCTGGTGATCGGGCTCGCCACGATGATGGCGGTGGCCGCCTCCGTCCTCGGCGGAACCCTGCTCGCGGTCTCGGGCGCGCCCTTCGACGACGCGTTCGCGCGCCGGCACGGCGCGCATCTGTCCCTGCAGTTCGACGCGGACACGGTCAGCGCCGGACAGCTGTCGACGTCCAAGGACGCCGAAGGCGTGAGCGATGCCGCCGGCCCGTTCCCCACAGCGACGCTCACCCCGCGGTCGGACGGCATGGGCGGCCCAGGCTGGCCGATGACCGTGGTCGGCCGGGACGGTCCCGGCCGGGACGTGGACGAGCTGACACTGCTCGAAGGACGCTGGCCCACGCACTCCGGCGAGATCGTGGTGTCCGCCGACTCCGCGCTCCTCGCGACCCTGGGCATGAAGGTCACCTTCCCCGACCTGCCCGGCTCCCCGGCGCTGACGGTGGTCGGTGAGGCTCGCTCGGTCACGCAGACCGCCGACGCCTGGGTACTGCCGTCCCGGATGCCGGCGCTCACCGCACCCGGTAGCGGCGGCCACCAGATGCTCTACCGCTTCACCGACGCCGGCACCGCCGCGCAGATCACCGCGGGCGACAAGGCCGTGACCCGGTCCCTGCCGCAGGGAGCCGCCGTCGGCGAACAGTCCTGGCTCACCGTCAAGAAGAGCGTAGAGCGCGACACCGCCCTCTACGTCCCCTTCCTCATGGCCTTCGGCGCCCTGGGCCTGGTCATGTCGGTGCTCATCGTCGGCAACGTCGTCGCGTCGGCCGTCGGCACGGGAACACGCCGTATCGGGGTCCTCAAAGCCGTCGGCCTCACCCCGGCCCAGGTCGTACGGGCCTACGTCGGCCAGGCGCTGATACCGGCCGCCGTCGGCGCGACCCTCGGAGTGCTCGCCGGGCACCTGCTCGCCGTCCCCGTGCTGGCCGAGGCCCAGGACGTCTACAGCACCTCGTCCCTGGCCGTCGCCCCCTGGGTCGACCTGACGGTGATCGCGGGGCTGCTCGGCCTGGTGGCGGCGACCGCCTGGGCGAGCGCCTTGCGGGCCGGCCGTCTGCGTACCGTCGACGCGCTCGCCGTCGGGCGTACCGCTTCGGCGGGGCGCGGCCGGTGGGCGGGCCGCCTCGCCGGACGCCTGCCGCTTCCGCAACCCGTCGCCCTGGGCCTGGCCAGGCCCTTCGCACGGCCGGCCCGCGCGCTGGCCATGGGCACCGCCATCCTGTTCGGCGCCATCGCCGTCACGTTCACCGTGGGGATGGGCGCCTCGCTCGGCCAAGTGATGGAAGCAAGGGCCCACAACGCGG
This sequence comes from Streptomyces sp. NPDC002817, assembly GCF_053592055.1. NCBI lineage: Bacteria > Bacillati > Actinomycetota > Actinomycetes > Kitasatosporales > Streptomycetaceae > Streptomyces > Streptomyces sp. NPDC002817. The sequence continues at coordinate 170,091 of NZ_JBSFUY010000013.1, read as the reverse complement.
CCGATGTCGTCGTCCCCGCGCCCGTACCGGAATTCGGACCCCGGAGCCCCGGCTCGGAGAAGCAGCCCGAAGTCGATCCCGCCGCGGTCGCCGCGGCCATCGAGGCCGCACCCGGGACCGGGAGGTACTACAGGGCTGCGAGGGTACGGGCGACCGTGTCCGGTCTGACCGGGACCATCGAGGTGAACTCCTTCACCGGCGACGCCTCCTGGGGCGGCTACACGATGGTCTCGGGCCGCTGGATCGAGCGCACCGGCGAGGCCGTGGTCCCCACCCCCTTCCTGACCGCCACCAGCACTCGTATCGGCGACACCGTCACCCTCAACGGCCTGGCCCGGCCGGTCACGGTCCGGATCGTCGGCGAGGTCTTCGATACCCGCAACGGCGGCATGCAGGTCTTCACCGACGCCTCGACACTCAAGGACGCGCGTCCCGACCTGACGGAGACGAGCCATCACATCGCGGTCACCTCAGGTACCGATGTCACCGCCTACGCCGACACGCTGAACAAGGACCTGACACCACTCGGTGCCACCGCGCGGACCGGCGGGCTCAGCTCCGGGAGCGACATGGTCGTCACGCTCAACGCGCTGTCCGCGATCCTCACCCTGATGCTCGTCGCCGTCGCCGCGCTCGGCGTACTGAACGGCGTGCTGCTCGACACCCGCGAGCGCGTCCGGGAGATCGGTGTACACAAGGCGCTCGGCATGACCCCCCGACAGACCGTCGCGATGGTCCTCACCTCCGTCGTCGTGATCGGACTGGTCGCGGGCGCGCTGGGCGTACCCCTCGGGGTGGCCCTGCACGGCTGGGTCATCCCCGCGATGGGGGACAGCGTGGGGCTTCGCCTCCCTGGTTCCGTCACCGCCGTCTACCCCGCGGCCGAACTCCTCCCGCTCACCCTCGGCGGCCTGCTCATCGCCACCCTGGGCGCCCTCCTGCCCGCCGGCTGGGCCGCCCGGGCGCGAACCGCCACGGCGCTGCGCACCGAATAGGCGGGTGAGGCGCAGAGGTTGTGCCTCCGGGCCCCACGGCAGCTTGCCCTTGGGGCCCGGAGGGCTGGTTCCCTGCTCGGACAAACGAGACGTGTGCCGGTCTGCGAGCGCGGTCAGAACCAGTGCAGGCAGTGCGGGGAGCGCTCGGTGCGGAAGAGGGTGTCGGCGAGGGTGGCTGCGCCCGGGTGGTGGGCTTGGACGTGTCCGGCACGTACGAGCGTGCTCGGGGCGGTGCCGCCGAGGTAGATCGAGCCCAGGTCCCTGATGTCCAGGGACAGGTCGGGCTTCCGGTCCGTGGGGACGCAGTCGGCCTTGCCGTCCCGGACGGTCAGCAGATAGCGGCCGTGCTCGCCGAGGAACGGGTCGGCGACCTCCAGGACGAGCTCGCCGTCCGTGAACCAGCCGCGCGCGGTCAGAGCAGCGGGGACGTCCAGGATCCGCACCCAGAGCCAGTCCATCTGGCCGCTCACCTGGCCGGAGCGGAAGTCCGTGAGCTGCCAGCGCAGCGGGTGCTCGGGCGGGACGTGCTTGAACACGACCTGAGAGACCAGGTCATGTTCGAGAACGAACCGGGCCAGGGCCGTGAAGACGGCGTCGTCGGTGGTGATGGTCTCGTCGACCGTCAGGGTGCCGGACTCGATCGAGTAGCTGGCGTACCCGTCCGGGACACCGCCGGCGTCGCGGTGAACGGCGACGTAGCGTGGCGCCGGCGAGATCGGGGGCTGCCCCGCGCGCAAGGCCCACCAGCGGTGCGGCCGGGACAGCGCGCCGGGCTGGGCGCGGCGGTACCGGTCGTAGACCTCTTCAAGGATCTCGCCGCACTCGGCACGCCGCAGTACCTCGACCGAGCCGGCCGCCCGGGCCTCGGCCGCTCCGTGCGCCCGGGGGAGGGCGAGGGCGGCCCGGTGGCGCTCCACCGTCAGCTGCCCCGTGTAGGTCGCCGGTCCGTAGCCGAACCTCCCGTAGATGGTGGCCTCGGAGGACAGCAGCACGGAGAGGAACTCCCCGCCGGCCCGCAGCTCGGCGAGTTGATGCCGCATCATCGCGCTGAGCACGCCCTGGCGCCGGTGCGAAGGCAGGACGCCGACGGCGGTCACTCCGGGGGCCGGGACGAGGGTCTCGCCGGGCAGGGTGAGCTCGAAGGAGTGCGTGGCGGCGGTGCCGACAGGCCGCCCGTCCACCGTCAGGGCGAGCAGGCCGCGGTCTGTCTCGAGCGCCGACCACCAGAGCCCGCCGCCCTCGACCGGGGTTTCCGGGAAGCTCCCGAACGCGGCATGGACTGTGTCGACGAAGACGTCGAAGTCCTCATCGGTCGTGGAACGAATCTCCATCGGCGCCGCTGCCTCCTCGCAATACCGGCACCACAACCCGTGGTGCCTGCGCTCAGTGCAGCGTTCCCCCGTGCCCAGAGCAAGCGAATTACGGCCGTGCCCGGCCGCCGCAGTCAAGCTGCCGGTCGGCGTGGTGCACAAGACCCTCAACCCCGTGGGTCAGGTGACCGACGACGAGATCATCCACTGGATCCGCGAGCGGGATGCGGCCGGCGAGCTACCGGGCGCCGTTGAAGAAGCTCGCTCCCGTTGGCACCGGCGGACGTTCGAGCCGGCCGCGCCGACGGCACACGGGCCGCGTTCGGGCCTGCGTCGACTCGCTGCATCATGTAGGCATGATCACCATTCATCTGAAGTACGAGATCGACGCGGACAAGCTGGAGGACTTCGAGGAATACGGCCGTCGCTGGGTCCGGCTCGTCGACCGTTTCGGCGGGACACACCACGGCTACTTCCTGCCGAGCGAGGGCGACAGCGACATCGCCTACGCCCTCTTCTCGTTTCCCAGCCTCGCCGCCTACGAGCAGTACCGCGCGGACAGCGCATCCGATCCGGAGTGCCAGGACGCAATCGAACTGGCTCGTCGAACGCGCTGCATCAAGCGATACGAACGCCGTTTTCTCCGGCCGCTTGACGGCGTGTCCTAGGCCGGCGTGGCCCATGTGCGTGCCAGACGCAGCGGTCAACGGCACGCCATATGCGCCCTCGCTTTCCTCATGGGTGGGACGGACCCGCGAAAGTATTTCGTAACCGAGGCATTTCCTGTCCTTGTCCCGGTCGTGAATTCCGTGTCAGTGTCCCGGCCAGCAGGCAGGCCGTCCGGCAGCGGGGTATCCGAAAGCCTTTCGTACTGGCCCCCCGATCTGTCTTGCTCAACGACGGCATGTGGAAAGAAGAGAGGCACAGCATGCGGAGAATTCCGGTCAGCGGACATCCTGGGAGCCCGATATCGCGACGCGTCATCGCGTCCGCAGTCACCCTCACGGCGGTCATGGGCCTTGCCGCGTGCGGGACTTCGGGGCCGTCCACGACCACGTCCGCGAAGGGCCTGACGATGTGGGCGCTCAACGATCAGACGATCCTCAAGGAGTCCGTCGACGCCTACAACAAGGACCACCCGGACGAGCAGATCACGCTGCGGCTGTTCGCCAACGACGACTACAAGCAGAAGCTGCGCGTCGCCTTCGGCGCGAACCAGGCCCCGGACATCTTCTTCAGCTGGGGCGGCGGAGCCCTCGACGACTACGTCAAGGCCGGCAAGGTCGACGCCCTGACGCAGACCGAGGCGAGTACGGACCGGTTCACCCCGAGCGTGATGCAGAGCGCCACCTTCGGCGGCAAGGTCTACGGTGTGCCCGCCAACGGCCTCGCGCCGGTGGTCCTCTACTACAACAAGAAGGTGCTGGCCGACGCGGGCGTCGAGCCGCCGAAGACGTACGACGACCTGCTGGCGGCCGTGAAGAAGCTGAAGGCGAAGGACGTGGTGCCGCTCTCCCTCGCGGCGAACTCCAAGTGGCCGACCCTGATGTACCTGGAGTACCTGCTCGACCGCACCGGCGGCTCCTCGGTGTTCACGAAGATCGCCTCCGGTGACGCCTCGGCGTGGAAGGACCCGTCGGTCACCCGGGCCAACCAGTACCTCCAGGAGCTGTCGAAGGCCGGCGCCTTCGGTGACAACGCCTCCTCCGTCAGCTACGACCAGGGCGCCTCCACCGCCCTGCTGTACACGGGCAAGGCGGCGATGGAGGTGATGGGCACCTGGGAGTACGCCAACATAGCCACGGCCGACCCCGACTTCCTGAAGAAGGGCGATCTCGGCTACACCGCCTTCCCGTCGCTGTCCGGCGGCGCCGGTGACTCGAAGAGCATCGTCGGCAATCCCTCGAACTTCCTGTCGTTGAACTCGTCGAGCAAGAACAGGTCGGCGGCCCTCACATACCTGAAGGACTACGTCCTCAACGACTCCCAGGTCGACGCCTACCTCGCCGCCGGCAGCGTGCCACCGGTCAAGGGTCTGGAGTCGAAGCTGGCGGCGGTCGAGTCGTCGTCGGACAAGGCGTGGCTCACCTTTGTCTACGACCTGGTGGAGAACGCGCCGGGCTTCCAGCTCTCCTGGGACCAGGCCCTGCCGTCCGACCAGGCCGACCCGTTGCTGACGAACACCGACAAGTCGTTCCTGCGCCAGATCTCGCCCGCCGAGTTCGGTACGAACATGAGCAAGGCGGCGTCGTGACGGTCTCCACCGCCCCTGCGCGCCGGAGAGGAGGCAGCGGCCTCCTCATGGCCGCCCCGGCACTGCTTCTCTTCGGCCTGTTCGGGCTTGTCCCGCTCGTCGGGGTCGTGGCGCTCAGCCTCGCCCGCTGGGACGGCCTCGGTTCCATCGGCTGGGCGGGCCTCGCGAACTGGGGCGGTGTCCTGGCCGATGGCGCGACCTGGCAGGCGATGGGGCTCACCGTCAAGGTGATGGCGGTGAGCTGGCTGGTCCAGACGCCGATCGCCCTGGCCCTCGGTGTCTTCCAGGCACCGAGGGGGAGGGCGAGGGCGCTGTTCGCGGTGCTGTTCTTCCTCCCGTTGCTGCTCTCGGCCGTGGCGATCGGTCTGACCTGGCAGGCGCTGCTGGACCCGTCTTTCGGTATCGGCGCCACGCCCGGCCTGCACTGGCTGGCCAAGCCGTTGCTCGGCTCGCCGGAGCTGGCCCTCTACACGGTGATCTTCGTGATCGCCTGGCAGTTCGTGCCGTTCCACGCACTGCTCTACCAGGCCGGGATACGGCAGATTCCCACGGCTCTGTACGAGGCGGCCGCCCTCGACGGCGCCGGGCCGGTGACTCGCTTCCTGTACATCACCCTGCCGCAGCTGAAGTACACGATGGTCACCTCCAGCACGCTCATGCTGGTCGGCTCGCTGACGTACTTCGACCTGATCTTCGTGCTGTCCGGCGGCACCGGCGGCCCCGGCACCGCCACCCGCGTCCTTCCCCTGGCCATGTACATCACCGGATTCCAGGCCCATGACATGGGCCGGGCCAGCGCCGTCGCCACCCTCCTGGTGGTCTTCGGGCTCGGCCTGTCGCTGCTGACCACCCGCCTGTCCGGCTTCACCCGGATGGACAGCCGGCAGGAGGGCATGTGAGCACCACCGTGACCAAGGCCAAGGCCAAGGCCAAGGCCCGCGCCGCAACCGGACAGGCCGACGTCCCCGAACGCGGAGCGGTGACACCACCGAGGCCCGTCCGGCCGAACCTCGTGGCAGGGGCGTTCCGTCGCGCCCTCACCGGCGGTGCCACCCTCCTGTGGGCCGCGATCGTCGTCGTGCCCGTCTACTGGCTGGTGGTGACCAGTCTGCGCGGCCGCGCCGACTTCACCGCCGACAGCCCACTGGCCCTGCCGAGCCATCCGACGTTCGACAGCTACCGGACCGTCCTGGCGGGCGACTTCACGACCTACCTGCTCAACAGCGTGATCGTGACCGTGGCGACGGTCGCTCTGACGGTCGCCGTCGCTCTCATGGCCGCCTTCGCGATCGTCCGCGGCGCCGGAAGTCGCCTCTCCCGTGTGTCCTTCCGGCTGTACCTGTTGGGCCTGGCGATCCCTCTCCAGGCGGTGATCATCCCGGTCTACCTGCTGATCATCAGGATGCAGCTGTACGACAGCCTGCTCGCGATCGTCCTGCCCTCGGCGGCGTTCGCGCTGCCGATCACCGTGATGATCCTGGTGAGTTTCCTGCGCGACGTGCCCCGCTCGCTCTTCGAGGCCATGATCGTCGACGGCGCCGGCGACTGGCGCATGCTCGCCTCGCTCGCGGCACCGATGGCCCGCCCGGCGCTGATGACGGTCGCCGTCTACGACGGACTGCAGGTCTGGAACGGCTTCCTCTTCCCGCTCATCCTGACCCAGAGCGGCGACAAGGCCGTGCTGCCGCTGGCGCTGACCCTCTACCGGGGCCAGTTCGGCATCGACGTACCGGCCACGATGGCCGCGGTCGTGCTCTCCACTCTCCCGATGCTCGCGCTGTTCATCCTCGCCCGGCGCCAGCTCGTCGCGGGTCTCACCGCCGGTTTCTCCAAGTAACCCACTTCAGCAAGCAGTTCGCTCCGAGCAGTGGCCGGGCAGTGCGCCCGGCCCCGTCGGCGTGCCCACGCACACCCCGCGCGCCCCCTCGCGAGCACACGCGCAATCCCCGAGGAGTCGTGAATGACGACCACCATGCCGGACCACGGCGGCACCTCCCAGCAGGAGGACGACCGCCCCTGGACCGACCCCACCCTGCCGACCTCCGAGCGGGTCGAAGCTCTCCTCGCCCGGCTCCCCCTCCCGGAGAAGGTCGCACAGCTCAGCAGCGCCTGGGAGGACGTCGAACCGGCCGGCCCGGAAGTGGCGCCGGGCACCAGCATCTTCGACCGGGTCGGCGACCTCGCCGACACCGCCCGGCACGGCCTGGGTCAGCTCACCCGCCCCTACGGCACCCTGCCTCGGCCCGCCCTGGAACACGCCCGGGCCCTGGCCGAGCGCCAGCGGCAGATCGTCAGTCAGAGCAGGCACGGCATCCCGGCCATGGCACACGACGAGTGCCTGACCGGCTTCACCGCCTACGGGGCGACGATCTACCCCACCTCGCTCGGGATGGCGGCCACCTTCGACCCGGAGCTGATCCGGCGGGTCGGTGAGGCCATCGGCGCCGACATGGCCGAGGCCGGCGTCCACCAGGGTCTCTCCCCGGTGGTCGACGTGATCCGCGACTACCGCTGGGGCCGTTGCGAGGAGACCTACGGGGAAGACCCGTACCTGGTCGGGGAGATGGGGGAGGCGTATGTCACCGGACTGCAGGGCGCCGGTGTGTACGCCACCCTCAAGCACTTCGCCGGCTACTCCGCTTCCATGGGCGGCCGCAACCACGCCCCCGTGCACGCAGGCCGCCGTGAACTCCTCGACGTCATCCTGCCGCCCTTCGAACGACTGGTCGCCGCGGGAGTGCGCTCGATCATGAACTCGTACGCCGAGATAGACGGCGAGGCGCCCGCCGCCAGCCGGTGGCTGCTGACCGACGTCCTGCGCGAGGCCTGGGGTTTCGAGGGCACGGTCGTCTCCGACTATTGGTCGCTGCCCTTCCTGGTGAGCGCCCACCGGGTGGCCGAAGACCTTCCGGACGCCGGGGCACTCGCCCTGGGCGCGGGGATGGACGTCGAGCTGCCCGATCAGCGCGGCTTCGGCGACGCTCTTGTCCACGCCGTGCAACAGGGTGTGGTGGACGAGGAGTTGGTCGATCGCGCGGTACGCCGGGTGTTGCGACAGAAGGTCGAGCTCGGGCTCCTGGACCCGGACTGGGACCCGCGGCCTCCCGCCCTGCGTGCGGGCGAACTCGACCTGGACAAGCCGGAGAGCCGCGGCCTCGCCTACGCCGTGGCGCAGTCGAGTGCGGTCCTGCTGTCGAACGACGGGATCCTGCCCCTCCCGGCCGGCGGCCGGCTCGCGCTGATCGGGCCGTGCGCCGACGACGTACGCACCATGTTCGGCTGCTACAGCTTCCCCAACCACGTCCTCGCCGACCGCGACGACCTCGGCAACGGCGTCGAGGCGGTCTCCCTGCGGTCCGCGCTTGCCGAGGAACTCCCGGCCGTGCAGTGGGAGTTCGCGCCGGGCTGCCCGATCCGTGACGCGGACCGTTCCGGCATCGCGGCCGCCGTGGTGGTCTCGGCCGCTGCCGACCTCACGGTCCTGGTCGTCGGTGACAAGGCGGGCATGTTCGGGATCGGCACCTCCGGCGAAGGGTGTGACGTGGCGGACCTGCGTCTGCCGGGTGTCCAGGAGGAACTGGTCGAGGCGGTGTTGGCGGCAGGGAAGCCCGTCGTGCTGGTCGTCAACAGCGGCCGGCCCTACGCCGTGGGCCGGTTCGCGTCCGCCGCCGCGGCCATGGTGCAGGTATTCCTGCCGGGGGAGGAGGGCGGCCGCGCGATGGCCCAACTCCTGTCCGGGCGGGCCAACTTCAGCGGCAAGCTACCCGTGCAGATCCCCACCTCGCCGGGCGGACAGCCGTACACCTACCTCCACCCGCCGCTCGGCGACAGGCAGAGCTTTCTGTCCAACCTCGACCCCACGCCCGCGTTCCCGTTCGGGCACGGGCTGTCGTACACCGGCTTCGAGATCGACGCGCTCGCCGTCGACCGCGAACTGGTGCCGACGGACGGGGAGTTCACGGTCAGTACGCGGGTGCGGAACACGGGGAGCGTCCCGGGCGCCGAGACCGTCCAGTTGTATGCTGTCGACCCGGTCGCCCAGGTGACCCGGCCAGTGCGTTTCCTGCTCGGCTTCGCCAAGGTGGCTCTCGGTCCCGGCGAGCGGGCGACGGTCCGCTTCCACGTGCACACCGACCGCCTGGCCTTCACGGGCCTGAACGGTCGCCGCATCGTCGAGCCCGGCGAGATCCGGCTCCACGCGGGCTCCTCCAGCCTGGACACACCGGTGCGGGACGCCGTCCGGCTCGTCGGCGAGGAGCGGGACGCGACGGTCGTACGGCATCACGACGTGCCCGTGACCGTCGAGCGGGAGTGAGCCGCGGGAGATGAGCACGACAAGGCGGCGCCACCGGTGGATCCGGTGGCGCCGCCTTCTGTTCGTACGGGTCAGGACCTAGCTTCGGCTCCACTGCTGCGTGGCGTTGCCCAGGCCGGTCCACAGCTGGACCTTCGAACCGTTGGTCTTGCCCCAGCCGGTCACGTCGACGACCAGACCGTTGGAGCGGTTGACGATGGTCCCGTCGACGCGGAAGGACCACCGCTGGCTGGTCTTTCCGTTGCAGGACCACAGGATGAGCTTGGTGCCCGCGGTGGTGCCGTCGGCGTTGGCGGCGAGGCACTTGCCCGAGACGCGGAGTTCGCCCGTGGTGGTCTGCGTGATGGTCTGGTTCGCGTTCCCGGAGCAGTCATAGATCTGCACCTGCACGCCCGTCTGGCCGTTCGGGACGTCGAGGCAGCGGTCGGAGTTGGCGCCCTTCAGTGTGAAGGTCGCGTCCGTCGGCAGGGGGTCCTGGACCAGCTGCCACTCCTGTGAGCCGTCGGTGGCCGACGACGCCAGGGTGACCGAGCCTCCCGCGGTCGCCCCGGACATGAACAGGCTGGTGTTACGGACCGAGCGGAGCTTGTAGTACCCGTCCGTCGAGGAGACGAGGGTCCACTGCTTGTCGGTGGCTCCGTCGTCGACCCACTGGGCCAGCTTCTGCCCGGCCGTCGCGCTGCCGGTCCAGACGGCGACCGCGCGGCCCCCTGCCTTGTTGAGAAGCGTGACGTCGGTGCCCTTGGTGGTCAGGTGCCAGCGCTGTGTCTCGGCCGCGGAGTCCGCGCCCAGGACGAGATCGGGGGTGTTCCCGGTGAGGTTCGCGTCCTGCGTCTTCCCGGACGCGGTGGACAGGACCTGGCCGGTCAACCGGTTGACGAGGCTGTAGTAGGAGCCGTCGGAGCGGCCGAGGTCGACCTCGGCGTACTTCACGGGGCCGACGCTGCCGCCGCTCCAGGATGCCTGGAGGATCAGGACGCGGCCCGTGCCGTCGACGTACTGGAGGTTGCGGCTGTACCCGGCGGCGATCGACGTCTGGTACTGCTTCCACGTGCCGGTGCTCAGTCCGGACTCGTTCACCCAGACGCTGCCGCTGCCGGAGGCGTTGTAGACGATCCGGCCGTCCGGCATCGGGAGGAGGACCGGGCTGCCGCCGGTGGACAGCGTGTTCCCGCCCGAGGGCACGGGCAGTGAGGTGATCGCGGCGTCCGTGGCCGAGAAGAACTTCGTCGGGTCGTCGGAGATCCGGTAGCGGACGTTGGTGCCGCCGCCCCAGTACTCGTAGGTCAGGAGCCACTTGCCGTCGGTCGTCGGGGCGATGGTCGTCATGCCCGGACGGCCGCCGCCGATCTCCGTCTTGCCGCTGCCCATGCTCACCGTGGAGCCCGGGACGTCGACGACCGGACTGCTCCAGGAGGTGGTGGTGGCGCCGTCCCAGGTGCGGTGGAGGAGCACCTGCCCACCGGAATCGGTCGCCGTGTCGTTGGCCGGGTCGAGAGTCGGGGCGCCGGTGCTGGTGTCGTAGCCGGTGTAGTCCCTCTCGTCGGAGTAGTAGGCGATGAGCTTGCCGTTGTGGGCGAGCAGGTGCGGCTCCCAGATGGGGTCGACCTGGGCGTCGGCGTTGGCCGTGGAGACCCGGCCGATGCTGCCCGCGCTGCCGCCCTGCCAGCCGCCGGCGGCGATGATGTTCTTGAAGTTCCAGGTCGCTCCGTCGTCGATACTCGCGTACAGGGCGAGTGCCACGTTCTCGCGGTCGCCGTCACCGGACGGCGTCCAGCTGGAGTTGGCGGCCTTCTGCTCCTGGTAGTAATAGTCGTCGCCCGAGACGATGCTCGCGAGCAACAGCGTGCCGGCGCTCAGGGAGCCGACGTCCTGTGGGAGCACGTAGAGATAAGGGTTGGTCCAGTTGCTCGTGTACTTCGCGTACGCGGAGTCGCTGGAGAGGTGGGCGGGGGCCTTGATGTCGGCCAGTTTCGCCCACGTCGTACCGTCGTCGTCGCTCTTGTAGAGGGGCATCGTCTGCCCCACCGGAGCGCTCTGACTGTTCTCGAACGCCGCCACGATCCGCCCGCTCGGCAGCTGCGCCGACTTCGGGTAGAGCACACAGGGGTTCTTGTTGCACGCGGCGGTGTTGTCCGCCGTATACAGATTCGCGGGGCTCGGCTGATACGCCGATGCGGTTGTCGCAGTGCCGACGGCGAATGCCACACCTATCGCGAGGGCGCTCGCCGAAGCGAAAGCCTTTCGCGCCCAGGGTCTTTTCAACGGCGTTCCTTTCAGCGGGGAATCGCGCACCGCATTCCAAGGGGATTCCCGGGGGAGGGGGATGGGGTGCGCGGCAGGAAGCCAGTATTCGCAGGCGACGGCGTACTGTCACCGGCACATTGCGAAAGGGTTTCGTAGGGTCGCGGGTTACGCGGTATTGACTCGGCGGCGAACGGCCGTCGAGGTACGCAGCACGAGTTCGGTGACCAGCTCGATGCGCGATGACGCGGGCGGACGGCCCTGGGCGAGATCCAGGAGCACCCGGGTCGCCTCCCGTCCCAGCTCCTCGAACGGCTGGCGTACCGCACTCAGCGGTGGGCAGGCCATGGCCGCGACCAGCGTGCCGTCGAAGGACATGACCGACAGGTCGTCCGGCACGGCGAGCCCCTGCTGCCGGGCTGCCTCGAGCACACCGAGGGCCTGCGCGTCGCTGGCCGCGAAGACGGCCGTGGGCGGGTTGTCCGCTCGAAGGATCTGCTGGCTGGCCGCGAGCGCCTCGGCGTAGTCGAAGTCGGTCGAGCGGACGATCGCCGGATCGTAGGTGATTCCGGCCTCCTCCAGCGCGGCCCGATAGCCGTGCACGCGGGCCGCCCCGGCCAGCGAGTGCGAGCGGCCCGCGACCATACCGATGCGGGTGTGCCCCAGTTCCAGCAGGTGCTGTACGGCGTCCCGGGCTCCGCTCCAGTTCGTCACCCCGATGCTCGGGATGTCTTCCGACGGGGCGCTGAGGGGGTCGATCAGCACCACCGGCAGCCGTTGCTCGACGATCCGCCGCTGGTCCTCCTCGGCCAGCATGGAGATCACGATCACGATCCCCGCCGCGCCGAGCGCCACGCACTCCTCCAGCCACCCGGAGATCGACCGTCGGCTCGTCGTCCCGGTGACCACGTCGATGCCGAGCTCACCGGCCGCGTCCACGATGCCCCGGGCGACCTCCAGCGTGTACGGGCCGGACAGGTCACGGAAGACGACGATGATCTGCCGGGGCGTCGCGGGATCCCGTTCCCATGGGCGGACGTACCCATACCGTGCCAGCAGTTCCTCGACCCGGTCCCGTGTCGCCGCGCCCACGTCTCGGCGCCGGTGCACCACCTTGGACACGGTACTGAGCGAGACTCCCGCCTCGGCGGCGATGCTCGTCAGCAGACCGTGCTGCGCTTCCTGCCGGCCCCTGCCTCGACCTGTCACCCGATGCCCGTTCCGCTCGCCGGACACCGATGCGCCGGACCGCACCGCGTACCTGGTCAGAAACTCCGCCGCAACGTAACGGGACCCGACAGGGAGAGGCAAGACCGAGGCGTCTTGTTCTGTGCCGTACCCGCCGGGGTCTGTACGCGGACACGAAGGCAGGCACCCTCGAAAACAGCCGGTGGCGCCGCGGCTTCCTGGGCGGAAGCTGCGGCGCCGGTTCGGGCATGGTGTGTTGCGTGCGGTGCCGTCAGCCGTTCAGCGGCGCGACGGTCACCTTGTCGATGTCCGGTGCGTATGCCGCCGGGTTGGCGAAGGTGATCGTGTTGACGCCGGCCTCGAGGGTCACCGGGACCGGCAGGTCCCAGAAGTTGGACCAGCTGTAGGAGTTGCGGAACATGACCCTCTGGGACGTGTCGTTGACGGTGATGTCCGCGGCCCGGGAGACGACGTTGGTGTTGTAGTTCCCGGACCCGGCGGCCTCGTTGTTGGCGTAGCGCACGTTCATCACGTAGCGCCCGGCCGAGGGGGCGTTCACCTTGAAGGTGAGGGTGTTGGCGGCACCGAGGCCGATGTGGCCGACGTACTTGTCGCCGGAGGCCCAGGAGTTGGTGGAGACCGACGCGGTGCCGGCGGGGGTGGCGTCCTCGGCCTCGTAGGTCTCGGCCCCCGAGGTGCTGACCACGCCGGTGACGCGCAGGTCGCGCAGGGTGAGAGTGCCCTTGCCCGGGACGGCGGCGGTGATGCGGTTGTTGCCCGCCGACAGGTACAGCCGCAGGGCCTTGTCGGTCACACGGCCCCGGGTGGAGGAGAGGACGGCGGCGTCGGCGCCGTCCATGCTCAGGGTCGCGTCGCCGGTGGCGGCGTAGTGGGCGTGCACGGTGTAGTAGCCGTCGGCCGGGGCGTAGACGTCGAAGGCGGCCTTGTCGCGGCGGTCCAGCACCAGGGCACCGGCGCCGCTGATGCCGGAGGCGCTGTAGTCGTAGGACGGGGATCCGCTGATGTCGGTGTAGACCGCGGGGTAGACGGAGTCCGGTGTCCTGGACGCGGTGAGGTCGATCTTGTCGAGGGTGACCTCGTTCGTGCCCTTGGACAGGGTCAGGGTGTGCGTGCCGGCCGTCAGGGACACGGGCGTGCTCGCCGTGGCGCGGTAGGTCCAGTTCAGGGTGGACCCGTAGGTGAGGGTCCTGGGTGAGCCGCCGTCGACCGTGAGGGTCTGGGTGGCGGGCCCGCCGGACTGGTTGCCGTAGAAGACGTCCAGGTCGTACGTGCCGGTCTTCGGGACGTCGACGGTGAAGGCGACCTTGCTGTCGGACTGGTTCAGGCTGCCGACGTCCTTGGTTCCCGAGGTGGCGAAGCCGTAGGGGTTGGTCACGGAGCCCTGGGAGTAGACCGTGCCGCCGGTGATCGTGGCGTTCTCCGCCTCGTACGACGTGGACCAGGGCAGGCTCGCCGCGGTGGGCGAGCCGCTGCCGGCCGGGTTGACGGTGACGCGGTAGGCCGACATGGCGTCCAGGCCGGTCAGCGGCACGTTGACGCTGCCGTTCTTGGCGACCTTGGTGGTGGTGCGGGACACCACGCTGGGCGCGGCGGCGCCCTCGTACCCGCTCCAGCCGATGCGCTCGACGGTGACGTTGACCTTCTTGCCGAAGCGCGCGGGGACGTTGCGGATCACGGTGTTCACGTCGCCGGAGGTGCCGCCGAGCAGTACCTGGGCCTGCTTGCGAGCGGTGTCCAGGGAGGCGATGCCCTGGACGGTGTCGATGGTGTTGGGCTGCGGCGGGTCCAGCTTGACGGTCTTGCCGGTCAGGCCCGCGTACCAGCGCAGCAGCCACCAGGTGCCGTTGGGGATGTTGGTCTGGGCGGCGTTGTCGTTGAGGTTTCCGGCGATGTTCCAGTACGCCTGGTCGGCGTAGACCTTGTTGCGCTCGAACATCGACATCCACTGGACCATTTGTCCGGGCACGGACTGGTCACGCCGGTTGCCGTACTCGTTGATGCTGACCGGCCGCTCGCTGATCCGGGCCTTCTTCTCGATGGCCCGGTAGTCGGCGAGGTGGGACTCGAAGTCCTTCAGGGAGTCCGGGCCCAGTTCGTGCCAGGTCGTGATGTCCGGGAGTACGCCGTTGGCCTTGGCCCACGGGTAGAAGTCGCCCATGAGCTTGGCGTCGTAGTGGGTCTCGTTGGGGCCGGCTATCCGGGCGTCGGGGATGATCGAGCGGATCTTCTGGTAGACGGTGGTCCAGTCGCTCTGGAACCTGCTCAGCGCGCTCGCGTACTTGGCGCTGTCGGAACTGCCCAGATCCGGATACCAGTTGCCGTTGGGTTCGTTGAACGGTACCCACACGAAATCGTCCGCGTCGGGTCGTGCCGCGACCTTGCGGACCATGGTGTCGACCTTGGTCAGGTAGTCGCTCAGGCCGAGGTTCTCGTACGGCCACTGTGCGTAGACGTCCTGCATGTAGATGTGGACCTCGCCGCCGCCGTTGCGGTCGTAGCCCTTCTTGATCGCGAGAGCGTCGCCGTTGGGGTGCTGAGCGCCGTCGGGAGCCTTCTGTATGACGGTGGTCATGTGCAGCGGTGCGACCAGTTCGTCACCGGGGACGCCGTCGTCACTGAGCCCGTACAGCGTTCCGTTGGCTCCGTGCATCACGTCGCCGGTGGTTCTGCCCAGGTCGACGGTGACCTGCGCGGTGGCCGCCTGGGCGGACGGAATGGTCACGGCTGTGCCGATCAGCGCGGCGGTGAAGGCGATCGCCCCCATGAGGCGCGCGGTGTGGCGTGATCCGTGCTCGGTTCGCGGCATGTGTGTCCTCCGCCTCCCGCGTCGTTGCGGGAGGATCGTGAGTGGGCCCGGGAACCCGGGTGGACCGGGTGGCCGGATGTGGGGGCCGGGGCGCGCGGGGAGTCACGCCCCGGAGATCAGGGGGTGGGGCTACTTGACGGCGCCGCTGGTGATGCCGGCGACGATCCGGCGCTGGGCGATGACGAAGACCGCCACCATCGGCAGGCTCATCATCACGACGTAGGCGAAGACGAGGTGCCAGTTGTTCAGGTACAGCTGGGCGTTGGCGACCTGGTAGAGGTTGAGCGGGAGCGTGGCCTTGTCCCCGCCGCCCAGCACGAAGAAGGCGTAGAAGATGTCGCTCCAGGCGAAGAGCATCACCATGATCGTCGCGGTGGCGATGACCGGGCGCAGCAGCGGCAGGATCACCTGGAAGAAGACCCGGGCCGGGCTCGCGCCGTCCATGCGCGCGGCCTCCTCCAGTTCCTCCGGGAGGTTTCGGATGAAGCCGGTCATGAAGAAGATCGACGTGGAGAGGTACATCCCCGTGTAGACGGCGATCATGCCGAGCTGGGTGCCCGCCAGGCCGAGTTGGCGCAGCTCCATGACGATGGTGATGACGGCGGGCGGAAGCAGCAGGCCGCTGATGCTCAGCGCGTACAGCGTCCCGACCAGACGTCCCTTGCGACGGGCGAAGACCCATGCGGCGCCGGCGCCCAGCAGCAGGACGAGGACGACGGAGGGGACGACGACCAGCAGGCTGTTGACGAATCCCTGGACGATCTTGCCCTCGTCGAAGGTCTGCTGGTAGTTCTCGGCGGCCTGCATGTGCTGCGGCAGCGAGAGGTTGGGCTTGATCGCCTCGGCCTGCGGCTTCACGGAGGTCACCGCGACCAGCCAGAGCGGGATGCCGATGGTGACGGCCGCGACGACCAGGGTGACGAAGGGCTGGACCCACCGCACGGGGCTTCGGCGTACGGGGGCGAGCGCGGGCATGGTGGTCACTGGTTGTCCTCCCTGCGCCGCAGGCCGACGATGACGGGTACGGCGAGGACGACGACGATGAGGAAGAGGACCAGGCTCATCGCGGACGCCTGGGCGTACAGACCCTGGCCGAAGATGCGGAACATGTAGATGTTGAACACCTCGGTCTCGCTGCCGGGACCGCCCGCGGTGGTGGCCTGGACGATGTCGAAGGTGTTCATGGAGCCGATCAGCGCGGTGGTCACGTTGAACGTCACGGCGGGCGCCAGCAGCGGGAACCGGATCGACCAGAAGGTGCGCCAGGCGCCGGCCCCGTCGATGCGGGCGGCCTCCAGCACGTCGTCGGGCATGCTCTTCAGGCCCGCCAGATAGATCAGCATGGCCAGGCCCATCCACTTCCAGCCGTGGATGAGGGTCACCACGACCAGGGTCCAGGTGGTCGATCCCAGCCAGGGGGTGTCGACCTGGTGTCCCACTAGGGAGGACAGCACGCCGTTGAGCGCCCCGTCCTGTTCCAGCAGGGCCTTGAAGATGTAGCCGACGGCCAGGGCGGAGATCAGCACGGGCAGGAAGAAGACCGCGCGGAAGAAGCGGTTGAAACGGGTGTCCCGCTCCAGGAGGAGGGCGAGGCCGAGACCGAAGCCGTTCTGGAAGAAGGCCACGAGAACCGCGTACACCAGGGTGATGCGGATGTCCCGGAGCATCGATCCGTCGTCGAGGATGGTCTTGAGGTTGTCCAGGCCCACGAAGCTGATCTGCGGGTGGAACGCCGACCAGTCGGTGAACGGGTAGACGAAGTTCAGCAGGTTCGGCAGCAGGAAGAACACGCCGAACACGGCGAGCGCGGGAAGCGCGAACCACCACGGCTGGTTGGCCTTCTTCCGGGTGCGCCGGCCGCGACGGGGCGGGCCGATCCGGTCCTTCGCACGCGTGGGCTCGATGACGCCCCTGGCGGCGGTGTCCACCACTTTCCTACCTCCGGTTACGGGCCCCGGGCGCGCCGCCGACGGGCGGCCCGGGGAACGGGCTGGCGAGGGGGCGCCGGTCAGAAGCCGGAGACACCGCGCGCCTTGAGGACCTGCTGGAACTGGTCCTGGGCGGCCTGGGCGACCTGCTTGGGGGTCTTCTTGCCGTAGATCATGTCGGCGAGGGCGAGGTGCATGTCGGGCGCGGTGAGTGCCTTGACCTGGAAGACGCCGGTGGCGGTGGACAGCGCCTCGGCCTGGGCGATCGCGGTCTGCGGCAGTCCGTCGGGGTTGGGCACCGACGGCTGCACCGACACGAGCTTGTTCGCCTTGATGTAGTCCGGGTAGTCCTGGCCGAGCCAGTACGACAGGAACTGCCGGGCGGCGTTCTGACGCTTGGTGTCGCCGGTCTTGAAGGCGACGACGCCGTTGGTCTGGTCGGGCGAGTACTCGGCGCCGGCGGCGCTGTTGGCGATGGGGAACCAGCCCAGCTTCTTGTCCATCTCCTCCGTGCTGGAGGTGGCCTGTATCTGGGACTGGAGCGAGGTGACGTTGAGGGCCATCGCGGCGCTGCCGTCCATGATCGCCTTGCCCTGGTCGACGAACGTGGCGGTCTTGTAGTTCTTCTGGGCCAGGCCGCCGTCGAGGACCTTCGTCTTGTACTTGGTGATGGCGTCGACGATGGCCTTGTTGGTCCAGCTGTCCTTGTTCTTGTTGAGGTTGTCCCAGAACGTCTGCGGCAGGTCCGTCATCTGCACCTGGACCTGCCACTGCAGGGGCCACTTGTCGCCGCCGACCTCGAAGAACGGGGCGGTGCCCGTCTTGGACTTGATCTTCTGGGCGGTGGCGAGGAGGTCGTCGTAGCTCTTGGGCATCGAGGTGATGCCGGCCTTCTTGAAGACGTCCTTGTTGTAGTAGATGCCGAGGACCGCGGGGCTGGTGACGATGGCCGCGTAGCGGTGGCCGTCGACCTGGCCGAGGCCCTTCTCCGTCTTGCCGAGCTTGGAGACCCAGTCCTCGTTGTCGAGCTGGAGCAGGTTCTGCTGCGGCTGGATGAACGGCAGGGTGCTGCCCGTGGGCTGCCAGAACATCAGGTCCGGCTTGACGCCCGAGGCGAGCTTGGTCGGGACGTTGGACTCGTAGGGGTCGGGGATCACCTCGGTGTTGATCTTGGCGCCGGTGGCCTTCTCGAACGCCTCGATGGCCTGCTTGGGCTGCCCGACGCTGTTCTGGGCCGTCCACATCGTGAGCTCGACGCCCTTGAGGTTCGCGGTGGGGTCGACCGTTCCCTCGGGCGCGGCACCGGTGCCGCCGGCGGTGCTGTCGCTGCAGGCGGTGGCGGTCAGCCCGAGCAGACAGGCGGTGACAAGGACGGAGACGGCTCTTCTCATGGCGAGATCCTTGGTCGTAAGGGGAAGGAGGCGGAGCTGTGCTGCCCAGGCGGGGATGGCTGCGGGGCGGTGACCTGGGGTGACGGCGAGCGGGAGCTTCCGGTGCGGCTTATGTCTCTCGGGAACCCGCGCTCTCCCGGAGGACGAGGGTGGGTTCGGCCGGCACCGGCGCGGGTGCCTGCTGTTCGGTGTCGAGCTGGGTGCGCAGCAGCCCGAAGGCGGTGCGGCCCAGCCCCTGGAAGTCCATGCGGACCGTGGTGAGGGACGGTGTGACGAACGCGGAGTGCGGGGCATCGTCGAATCCGATGACGCTGACGTCCTCGGGAACCCGCCGGCCCGCGTGGTGCAGGGCCCGCAGGACACCCAGCGCCAGGTCGTCGTTGCCGCAGAGGATCGCGGTGACGTCCCGGTTCCGGGCGAGCTTCTTCCCGGCCTCGTATCCGGCCTGGGAGTCCCACCCCTTGCCGGACGGCTCGGGAGCGGTGACGCCGGCCGCTTCCAGGGCCTGGCGCCAGCCCTCTGCGCGCGGTCCCACCGAGCTCCGGGTCCCGGTCGAGGTGGGAATCGCCACGTAGTGGACGGTGTCGTGCCCGAGTGCGAGGAGGTGCTCGGTGGCGGTACGGGCCGCCTCGCGGTCGTCGGCCCACACCGCGGGAAGTCCGGGTGACTGTCCCTGGGGTGGTGCTTCGACCACCGCCGCGCACGGCACGTGGGCCGGTACCCGTTCCAGAGCCGCTGCGCCGAGCCGGTCGAAGCCGATGACCACCAGTCCGCCACCGGCGTCGGCGGCCGAGGCGATCGTGCGGTCCAGGTCGTCCTCGGGGGTCAGGACCCGTACGCCGAGGGTGTAGCCCGCGGCGCGGGACGCCTCCTCCAGGCCCTGCAGGGTGGCTGCGTAACCGTAGAGAAGCGTGTTCGACGTGAGTACGGTGACCGACCGGGTCACGCCACTGGCCAGCGCGAACGCGGTGGCGTTGCGCCTGAAGCCCAGGGTGGCGATGGCTTCCTGCACCCGCTGGCGTGTCTCCTCCCGGACGTTCGGGTGGCCGTTGATGACCCTCGAAACGGTCTGGTAGGAGACACCTGCCGCCTGGGCGACATCGCGAATGCTGGCAGCTTTCTGCTGCCCCTGTGGGGGGTCGGCGCGGCCGCCCGACCTTGTGTGACCGGTCACAGACATGCGAGGATTGTGAGCGGTCACAACGTGGGCGTCAAGAGACCGTAACCGGGGGGTTATCACCCCGGTACATTCGCCGGTGCGGCACATCCGCACCGCCCCGAGGGTGAATTCGCAGATCAACTCCACGAAAACCAACCGCAGGACCGAATCATCCCGGAAGGGGAATCGCGTTGACCGCTGCCGTCGAAGCTGCCGAGGTGTCCCGGGTCTGGTCGCATCCGGAACTCGGTCTGCACGCCGTCATGGATGACACCGGAGCGGTGAGACTGGGCAGACCCGGCCAGGACTGGGCCGGCCTGGTCCCCCTGGTCGAGGTCACCGCCACCGGCCACGGACGCATGTGGTCGGGAGAACGCTTCATCGAGACGGCCATCGGTGACCGCCTGACCTACCTGAGCCATGAGACGGTCCAGGACCGCGGCCGGGAGTGTACGACGATCCGGCTGGCGGACTCCGCGACCGGGCTGGTCGCCGACGTCACCCTGGAGGCACGTCCGGGCAGCGGTTTCCTACGGGCCCGCGTGCGCCTGGCCAACGAGGGCGGCACAGCGCTCCGGCTGGAGAGCGTCTCCACCCTGACCCTCGGCGGCATCGTCGACACGGACGGCGGCCTCGACGACCTGACCCTGCACTGGGCGGACAACGACTGGCTCGCCGAATGCCGGTGGCGCCAGGACGCGTTCCGCAAACGGGTGGTCCCGCTGAGCCGCTCCGCACACGGCCACGAAGGCCGGGGCTGCTTCGAGCGGTACTCGCAGGGAAGCTGGTCCACCGGCCGCCACCTCCCCGTGGCCGGCCTCACCGACAGCGAAGGCCGCGCCTGGCTGTGGCAGATCGAGTCCAGCGCAGGCTGGCGCTTCGAGACCGGGGAGCGCGAAGGTGCCGCCTACGTGGCACTGTTCGGTCCCGACGACGCCCACCACCAGTGGCACCACACCCTGGCCCCCGGCGAGGAGTTCCACACCGTCCCGGCCGTCCTCGTCCACACGGAGAGCGGCGGACTGGACGCGGCCTTCGGTGAACTGACCGACTACCGCCGGAGCATCCGCCGCGATCACCCCGACCGCCTCGCGCTGCCGGTGATCTACAACGACTACATGAACACCCTGATGGGCGACCCCACCACGGAACGGCTCCTGCCGCTGATCGAGGCGGCGGGTGCGGCCGGTGCCGAGGTGTTCGTGATCGACGCGGGCTGGTACGACGACGACGCCCAGGGCTGGTGGGACGCCGTCGGCGCGTGGGAGCCCGCTGCCCGCCGCTTCCCGGGCGGTCTGCTGGAGGTCCTGGACGCCATCAGGGCGCACGGGATGACCCCGGGACTCTGGCTCGAACCCGAAGTCGTCGGCGTACGCAGCCCCCTGGCCGGCACGCTGCCGCCCGAGGCGTTCTTCCGGCGCGGCGGTCTGCGCGTCACCGAACACGGGCGGCACCATCTGGACCTGCGTCACCCGGCCGCCCGCGCCCATCTCGACGAGGTCGTGGACCGGCTGGTCGGCGAGTGGGGCGTCGGCTACCTGAAGCTCGACTACAACATCAACATCGGCCCCGGCACGGAGAACGGCTCCGAGAGCCCGGGTGCCGGTCTGCTCGGGCATCACCGTGCCCACCTCGACTGGATGGCCTCGCTGCTCGACCGGCATCCCGATCTCGTCCTGGAGAACTGCGGATCGGGCGGCCTGCGCATGGACTACGCGCAGCTGGCCGTGGCCCAGCTGCAGTCCACCAGTGACCAGCAGGACCTCCTGCGCTACCCGCCCATCGCCGCCGCGGCCGCCACCGCCGTGACGCCGGAGCAGTCCGCGGTCTGGGCCTACCCCCAGCCGCACCACACCCTCGACGAGATCGCCTTCACCCTCACCGGGGCGCTGCTCGGCCGCGTCCACCTCTCCGGTTTCATCAACCTGATGAGCGAAGAGCAGGCCGGCCTCGTCCGCTCGGCGATCTCCGTCTACAAGGAGCTCCGGCCGGAGCTCGGCGGCGCGCGCCCGTTCTGGCCTCTGGGGCTTCCCGCCTGGGACGACGCATGGCTCGCCCATGGACTACGAGGTCAAGGCGCCACGTTCGTCACGGTCTGGAGAAGGGAACCTGGCAACGGGGGAACACCCGACCCGTCCGCCGACACCGACCGCACCCTCACCATCCCCCATCTGCGGGGCGCTCATGTGCAGCCCACGGTGCTGCATCCGACGACAGCCGATGCCGCCGTGAAGTGGGACGCGGACGCGGGGCTGCTCACCGTCTCGCTGCCGCGTGAGAACACCGCCGTTCTCCTCCGGTTGAGCTCGGACGCGGTGGACCCGTCGCGATGACGCCCGGGGCTACCGCGTCCAGGCGCGAAGGTCTCGCCGGAAGGCTGCCGAGTTGCTGGGGGCGGCCGCCTCCCTGAAGAGGGGGGCGAAGCCGTCGGAGTCCTGGCCCATGGGCGTCTACCGGTGCGGTCGGCTCAACCGGCGCGTATGTCACCGAGTCCGGGTACTGCACCTGGCCGGACTGTTCGCCGCCGAACCCTCCATCGCCCCTTGCCGAGCCGCCTGATGCATCGGGCGGCGGCACCGCCCGCTCGGTGTCCCCGGCCTGTGTCGGGGGCGGGTGCAGGTAATCGTGTCCGTGCCCGGCCGACCACCACAGGCCCGGAGCTGTCGAGCGAGGACGCCGACACACCCGCCAAGTCCGGTCACAAGTACGGCAGGTCGACAGAGCAGACTCCAGAGACCTCCTGTCATGCGGACCCGTCGACCACAGCACCTCGGTCCGGTCAGGCGGACGGTGCGCCGGTGAGGACCTCGACCCGGCCGGTGTCGAGCGAGTAATAGGCGCTGACCACGGCCAGGTCGCCCTTCTTCACCATCGGCGCGAGGTCCCTGTTGGACCTCAGGTCGGCAGCGGTCTGCTTGACGTGGACGCGGATCATCGTGTCGACCGGGTCGGCGGCCTTCGCCTTGACGGTCGACTCGTACGCAGGCTTCAGCGCGTCGGAGATCGCCTGGAGGTTGCCGGGCAGCTTCTTGCCGTCGCGCATGGCTTCGTATGCCGCCTTGATGGCGCCGCAGCGCTGATGTCCCAGGACAATGATCAGCGGGGTCCCCGAGGTCACGGGCCCGTACTCGACGGATCCGGTGACCACCGGCCCGACCACTTGGCCGCCGGTGCGCAGGACGAACAGGTCGCCGAGCCCGGTGTCGAAGAGGAGCTCTGGTGGGACCCGAGAGTCGATGCAGGACAGGATGACCCCGTAGGGGTCCTGCTCCTGGGATACGAACTCGCGGCGCGCCGGGTCCCGGTCGGGGTGCTGCAACGTCCCTTTCACCCAGCGCTTGTTGCCGTCCATCAGTCTTGCGAAGGCAGACCCGGGCGAGTCCGGGCGGGCGCTCGCGGTGGGCGAGGCGCTCTTGGCCGCCGCGGCGGTTCCGGCCGACTGCTTGTGCGGACTCTCCGACTTCGACGAACAACCGGCGATCAGAGCAACCGTTGCCGCCGCGCCTCCGGTGATTATGGCTCGGCGATGCTGTTGTCCAGTGCTGCCTGTGGTCATTGCTCTTCCTGTCACGTGCGGATCTCGGTCTGAAGACCTTGGGGTTATGAGTCGGGCTCGCCCTGGGGAGAAGACATGTGGTGTGGGCCTGATGCCTCTACTCCCGCCCTCAACCGCCCGGCAGCGAGGCACTGCTGTCCCGACGGCTCGGAGTCGCGATGCGGGCCGTGGGGCGAGACCACCGCGTCTGCGCAACGGCCGCCGACACCTGGTGAGTGGGCGTCGGCGGCCGCCGTTCAGGGGCGCGGTCAGAGGCTGGTGCTCGGGTTGAACGTGGGGATGGGGTTTCCGAGGCTGGAGTTCACGTTCTTCCACGCCCGGTCCAGGGATGTCTTGAAGTGCGTGTCCCTGTCCTGGAGCGGGAAGTTGGCGCCGTCCTTCAGGCCCTCGGGGATCCAGTTGCTGTTCCACAACGCGTCGAACGCCGTGCGGTTGCTCGACCTGAGCTTGTCCAGGGCGACGAGGGCCGGCCGGTCCCAGACACCCTTGACGGCCTCCGGCTGCTCGCCGGTCTTCGCGAAGCGGAAGGCGTGGGTGGCGGCGCCGTCCAGGTGGTAGACGATGTGGGCACGGTTGCCCGAGCGCTCGATCCGGTTGAACGCCTTGCTGCTGTAACCGCCGTGTGCGGAGGTGGACACGTACGACGGCGCTTCCTGTCCGCGCTTCTGCCAGACCACGACGTTCTCCCAGTCGTGGGTATGGCCGGCGAACGTGCCCTGGTCCTTCTCGAAGTAGAGGGCGTACATGTACGCGCACCAGTTGGCGTCGCACGCGGTGCGGACGTAGGTGTTGGCCCGGCCGATGTAGCGGCAGTCGCCGCCGGGGTCGCCGACCGTCCGGAGGCCGCCGTTGAGGTGCCCGCTCCTGTCGACGGCGGAGGAGGGGTAGCAGCCGTCGTGGTCGTAGTCGAGCAGCGGCTGGTACTTGTCCTGGAAGGCGGAGGCCTGGTAGGGCAGCGGGTCCGGGGCCGCGGCGAACGCGCTGCCCGACAGTCCGACGGTCAGGGCTGCTGCGCCGGCGGCGACGACGACGGCCTTGCGGAACCGGGACTTGCTCCGGGTCTTGGGTGGCTGGGACATGCGGATGCTCTCCAGATGTTCGGCTGACGGGGGTGCCGCGCCGGAATGGGGCGGGGCGAGACCGACATTCACCGACCGGAGGGTTGTCAGGCACCTCTCTTCATCGGGGCTGACAAAAGTCGCCTGGTCGACGGGATTGTCCGGCGTCATCGCGCGGAGGTCGGCAACCTCACATCCTGAGTCGCTTTACGCCCAGACAGGGCGAAACGTAGGTTCAGCACTTGAATATCGTTTTCATTGACTGTGTGGAAGCAGGTGGCCCGTGGGACGTCCCGAGCGACCGCTGGACCCGAAGGCCGGCCCGGTTCAAGGTTTCGCCCAGGCATTGCGGGAGCTCCGCCGGGCGGCGGGCGGCCCCTCGTACCGGTCGATGGCGGCAGCTGCCGGCTTTTCGTCGACGACGCTGGCCCATGCCGCCGGCGGGGAGCGGCTGCCTTCGCTCGCCGTGATCCAGGGGTACGTACGGGCCTGCGGGGGAGACCTCGGGGCGTGGGAGGTTCGCTGGAAGGAGGTGGAGGCGGAGCTCGACCGGGCGGGCCGGGAGGATCCGGCGGACGTTCCGTCCCCCTACCAGGGCCTCGCCCGCTTCGAGCCGGACGACCACGCGGTGTTCTTCGGCCGCGACCGGATGGTCGACCGGCTGCAGCGGTTGGTCTGCGACCGCCGGCTCGCGGTGCTGTTCGGGGCGTCCGGCAGCGGCAAGTCCTCGCTGCTGCGGGCCGGTCTCATCCCGCGCCTGCGGGAGGAGATGGGCCGGCGCGACTGTCCGTCGGTGCTGCGCGTGCTCACGCCCGGAGCCCGGCCCGCGACCACGTACGGGCATCTGCTGGCGCCCATGCCCGGCGAACCCGAGAGCTGGGTGGTGGTTGACCAGTTCGAGGAGATCTTCACCCTGTGCCGGGACCGGCGGGAGCGCTCCCGCTTCATCGACCTGCTGCTGACCGCCCGTGCCCCGGACAGCCGGCTGCGGGTCCTGATCGCGGTACGGGCCGACTTCTACGCCCGCTGCGCCGAGCACCGTGGGCTGGCGGAGGCCCTGGACGACGCGGGGCTGCTGCTCGGCCCGATGACGGCGGACGAACTGCGGGACGCGATCGTCAAGCCCGCGCAGACGGTCGGGCACCTGGTCGAGCGGGAACTGACCTCCCGGCTCGTGGACGACGTCCTTGACGAGCCGGGCGGGCTGCCGATGCTCTCCCATGTCCTGCTGGAGACATGGCGGCGGCGTAGAGCCCGCCTGCTGACCCTGGCCGCCTATCAGGCGGCGGGCGGAGTGCGCGGCGCGATCGCGGCGAGCGCCGAGGAGGCGTACGGGAGGCTGTCCCCGGCCCACTCCCGCACCGCCCGTCAGTTGCTGATGCGTATGGTCGAGCCGGGGCAGGGCACCCCCGACACCCGACGGCCCCTGACCTGGGACGACCTGGACGACTTCGCGGACCCCGGGGTGCCGGACGTGGTGGAGCGGCTGGCCCGTGCCCGGCTGCTGACCGTGGATGAGGACGGCGTCCAGCTCGCCCACGAGGCGCTGATCACCGGGTGGCCGAGGCTGCACGGCTGGATCGAGGAGGACCGGGAACGCCTGCGGCACCACCGTCGGCTGACCGAGGCTGCCCGCACCTGGCTGGAGCACGACCGCGACCCCGGTGACCTGTACCGGGGCAGCCGCCTGGAACGCGCGCAGGAGCATTTCCCGTCCTTCCGGACCGATCCCGTCCTGACGGCGGTGGAGCGCACCTTCCTCATGGCCGCCTTCGATGCCCGCGAGGCGGAACGGGCGGCCCGCAAACGCTCCCTACGCCGCGGCCGGATGCTGGTCGGCGCGCTGTCGGCGGTCCTGGCGACGGTGCTGGTGGTCGCTCTGGTGGCCGTACGGCAGCACCGGGACAACACCCTGCAACGCACCGAGAACACCGCTCGCCGGATCGCCGCCGTCGCCGACGGCCTGCGCGCCACCGACCCGCGGACCGCGCTGCTGCTCGGTGCCGCCGCCTGGAAGATCGCCCCGCTGCCCGAGACCCGGCGCGCCCTGCTCGGCTCCGTCTCGCAGGCCGAACCGGACAGCTTCACCGACCCTGCCCCGGGCTACGGCTCCCAGCGTTTCCTCGTGGACTCCGGCCGCGGCCTGCTCGCCGTCAAGGGTGGTGCCTGGGAGAGGTGGGACGTGGTCACGCACCGCCGCATCGGTCGGGGCCGACTGCCCGGGGGCGAGGTGTCCGCGGTCGGGCGGGACGGCCGTTTGCTCGTCGTCTCACAGGGCGCGGCAGGCATACGGCTGTGGGACACGGCCACCGGCCGCTGGACCGGGGCCCGCCCGAACCGCGCACTGCCGGACGTGGGTGTCGGCACGAGCGGCCGCACGTATCTGGCGGGCAGAACCGGCAGCGACCGCGTCCAGCTCCGTTCGGTCACGGACAACCGCCTGCTCTTCGAGACGCGCCGGGCCGACCGGACCCATGTGGCGCCGAGCCCCGACGACCACCTGGTGGCCCTTTGCCCGCCGGGCCACGCTCCGCAGGTGTGGGACGTCGTGGGCCGTCGCAGGCTTTCCGGCGCGTGGGACGGGGCAGGCCGGATCTGCTCCGACCGATCGGCGCTGGGCTTCGGCACGGCCACCCGGTTCGCGACGGTCTCCGGTCACGGCGTCGACGTCTGGGACACGCGGTCGCGTCGTCATGTGGCCGAGGTGCACACCATCGGCGCGGGCTACGTCTCGATCAGCGCGGACGGGAGGTTTCTGGCCACGGCAGACGCGGGCGAGGTCCGGGTCTGGCGGCTCTCGGATCCGAGCACCCCGGTGTTCCGGCACTCGCTGAACAATCAGCACCTTTACGACTGCCTCGCCTGGGACCCGGGCCGCCCGTTCCTGCGCTACCTGGAAGGGGGCACGGTCCACACGCTCGACCTGTCGGCAGCGACGACACCGGCATGGCGGGCGTCGCCGCTGGCGGGCGTGCGGCTGAGCCCGGACGGCCGGATGCTGGTGACGGCGTCGCGTACCGGGCTGACGTACCGCTTCGAACTCCACGACACCCGGGACGGCCGTCTGGTGCAGAGACTGCCGTCACCACCGGTACCCGTGTCTCGAGACCCCGCCAGTCCGGTCGTACCGCAGCATACGAAACCGCTGATGACCTTCAGTCCCGACGGGGAGACCCTCGCGTACGGGATGTCCGCGCCCGGCTACCCGGCGGCTCCCCTGCGCTTCACGATCTGGGACACCACGAAGGGGGGACGCGAGCGCACGACTCTGGACCTGGCGCGGTCGGAGCCAGACGCGGCGCTGACCAATGTGGCGCTCGCCGCGGGCGGCCGTAACCTCTACACCACCCGCACGCCCACGACCGCCGGACTGCGCAACGAGGTCTGGGATCTGACGACCGGCCGACGTGTGTACGCCGGCACCGACACCCGCCTGTCCAGCGCCCACATCGCGGTCAGTTCCAAGGGAGGGCTGGTGGCCGGCGACAACCGTGTGGCCCGCGTATCCGACGGCCAACTGCAGGCCCAGGACCTTGTGCTGGGCGATGAGATCAGCGCCCTCGCGTTCAGCCCGGACGGCCGTACCCTGGCGGCCGGCGACCGGACGGGTCGGGTGGCCCTGTGGGACGGCGACGTACGCCACCGGGCGGGTGTCCTGCGCAACCTCTTCCCAGCCCCGTTCGGCGGAACCCCTGAAGCTGTGCGGTCGCTCGCCATCAGCCCCGACGGCCGCACTCTGGCGGTGGGCAGCGACGCCGGCACACTCCAACTGTGGGACACCGCGACTCAACAGCCTCTCGGTGGCCCGCTTCCGACTCCGGGCGAGAGCATCGACACCCTGGCCTTCAGCGCGGACAGTCATACGTTGTACGCCGGTGGGGCGCATGTACCGCTGCAGCGGTATGCGGTGGACACAGACCGATCGGCGCGGCAGGTCTGCACCCGAGCCCGGGGGAAGAGCCTGACGGTAGCCCAGTGGCGGGCCTACCTCCCCGAGATCCGCTACCGCAGGGTGTGCGCCTGAGGTGGCCCGCCCGAGGGAGGCGGAACGGCAACCGGGAGTTCGTGAAGAACCGGGAGCGGGCGTTGGCCGTCGACGGGATTCCGCCGACGACCAACGCCCGGGGGAGCTGATACCGCTCGTCAGCCCTTCTTCTTGGGCGGTCCCTTGACGGTCATGAGCAAAACCGTGAACACGCGCGGGTCAGTGAGAGGCACGAGCACCCAGTCGAACGTATTCCGGTCGGGTATCCACTCCCAGATCCACTGGGTCAGGGCGTTCTCCGGCTGCCTGTGCGCGCCCGTGGCCTCCATGTCGTTCAGCTCCGCGCTGAACTCACTCCACCGGTTCTGCATCGACACGTAGCGGCCGTCGAGCTTGTTGTGGGCATGGTCCACCTGGGACGCGGTGTTGAAGTTGGCCATGGGCCTGAAGCGGGCGGCTTCCGAGAGTGCTTGAACCATGATCAGAAACGAGCGGGCCTGCCGACGGACCTCGGCCCTGTCGGTGGTTTTCGAGGGGGCGTGGATCAGTGCGAGTACTGCGCCGTTGTACGCGCCCTGGCTGTAGTCGATCTCGGTGCGCGAGGCTCCGGCCTGACGCTCGAGGTCGACGTAGTTCTCCCCGAAGGGTGCCTGTACCGGCGCGAGGTTGTTGTGGTCGCCGTCGCCGGGGACCCCAGGCATCTGCTGGCCGTGCGCTTCGCCTACGTAGTGGTACTGCTCGTGGCCGCGGGCGCCGCCCCACCAGCCCATGAGATACAGGTCCGAGGCGCGCAGCCGCAGTGTCACGAATCGCTGGCTGTGCTGTTCTTCGACGTCGACGTTGATGTAGTCGCGACTGTCCGGGTTGGTGTGGGTGATCTGCCGCGAGGTGCCCGGAATCGCGGCGCTTCCGTGTCTGATGGCTTCGCGCAGGGCATTGATGAACGCGGCGTAGCCGGTGCGGTCACCGACCTTCCAACGGGCGACACTGCCCTTGTCCGGCGCCCACGCGCTCGCGCTCTGCACCACGCCCAGCGGGCCGAGCAGGGTGGCGAAGATCGCCAGGACGACCGTGGCGACGATCGTTCCGACAGTGTTCCTGCGGGTGCGGTGCCTGCGCTGCGCGGGCGAGGTCGTGAGATCTGGGTGGGACATGTGCCACTCTCCGGAGGTAGGAGTGCCGGGATATCCGGCCTTGTCCCGACAGACCTTGGCAGCCGGAGAATTGTCCGGCACGTCTCCTTATGGGGGCAGTCAAACCACAACCGTTGGTTGAATTGTCAGGGGCGCTGCCTGCTCGTATCTCCAAGAGGCACGTGCCGAGGTCTTTACGCGACGCCGCTCAGCGTGTCCGCGAACCGGCGGCGGGAGGCGCGGGCGGCCGGCAGCGCCGAAAGGGCGAGGGCACCCAGGACCGCCGCCGCGGCGAAGGCCGACAGCATGATGGGGGAGGGGCCGTGCGCGATCCCGGCCCCGATCCCGTTCGACCGGCCCTGGGCGTCGATCAACCAGTGCGCAAGGGGGACGCCCACCACCATGGCGACCACCACCGAGGCCAGGGCGGTGCAACCGGTGGCCGTGACGGTGATCGCGGTGATCTGCCGGGGTGACAGTCCGATCGCCTTGAGCGCGAGCAGGTCCCGTTCGCCCTCGCGCACACTGCCGCCGATCGCGGTCAGCAGATCGACGAGTCCGATGAGGGCGAGGACTCCGAGCAGACCGACCACGACGGCGCGCAGCGGCGGCAGACCGTCGGCGGGGTTCGCCACGGTGTGCACGTCCAGTTGTCCGCGACCGGCCGAGGCCGCCAGGTCGGTGGCGACCTGGTGCGGCTCCGCACCGGCCCGCAGCCGGAGCTGATAGAGCATCGGCCGGAGCGTCGGGTCGTTCTCCTGGAGGGTGTCGAGCGATGTGGAGATGACCCGGCCGGCGTTCTCGGGTTCGATGCTGCGGCCCACGATGTGCAGGATCTGGGGTCGGCCGGACACGGTCATGCGCACCCAGTCGCCGACGCGTACGTCCAGCAGATCCAGCAGTCCCTGCCCGGCGACCGCCTCGTCGGGACCGTGGGCGAGACGTCCCTCGGCCAATGTGTAGGGGTAGGGGTCCTTCCGGGTGCCGAGGCCGCGCAGAGCGATCGTGGCGGTCTGGCCCGGCACCAGGGCCGCCACCTCGACGCCCGGATAGACGGCGGCGACCTCGGGACTGCGGGCCAGGAGCGTGCGAGTGGCCGGGTCGCTCAACGCGTCGTCGGCGCGGACGGTGAGTGCGGCCGCCAGCCCCATCTGCTCCGGTCTGCTGTGGAAGCGGTCCATGGTCGTCCACGCGCTCATCGCCACCACGATCAGCAGCAGCGGCAAAGCGAGTCGGGCGATCGTGGCCAGTGAGCGCGTGCGGCGCGTGAACGCCTTGTGCCAGCCGAGGACCAGCGCGGGCGGCAGCCGCAGGCCGAGGGCGCGGCGGGCCAGGCCCGACAGGCGTCCGGCGGCCGGTGCGGCGGTCCGCGGTACCGGAACCGGGGGCACCCGTCCTGCCCGCCAGGCCGCGAGCCCGGTGGTCGCCGCGATGAAGAGCACCGCACCCACCGGAACCGCGACCAGTGTCATGGCGTGCCCCGGCAGCCCCTGCCACATGGCGACCGCGTCCCCGAGGCGCCCGGGCATCCGGCTGCCCAGCGCCTGTGTGAGCGTTGCCGCGGCCACGGCACCCAGCAGTGCGTACGCGAGGTGCTGGAGCAGGAAGACACGTACCACCTGGCCCGGTGTGAAACCGATCGCCTTGAGGACCGAGATGTCCCGCAGATGGCCTCGGATGCGGGTGCCGATGGCCCCGTGCACGGCGAGACCGGCGGCGACCAGTGCGCCGAGGCCGAACAGGCCCAGTATCTGGCCGAGCAGCCGGTCGTCG
This sequence comes from Streptomyces sp. NPDC002817, assembly GCF_053592055.1. Taxonomy (NCBI): domain Bacteria; kingdom Bacillati; phylum Actinomycetota; class Actinomycetes; order Kitasatosporales; family Streptomycetaceae; genus Streptomyces; species Streptomyces sp. NPDC002817. The sequence goes on along the minus strand of NZ_JBSFUY010000013.1, from coordinate 138,975 downwards.
CCCTGTGCCTCGGACTGGGCCTGCCGCCAGGTGGAGACCTCGCCGACGGCGCCGGCGCCGAGCACGGTGACGGCGCGCTGGACGGCGTAGTCGGTGTCCTCGGGGTCGGTCAGGCGCAGTCCGATCACCTGGCCGTCGGAGTCGGCGTGCGGTACGGCGGACGGGAGCGCCCAGACCACCCCGGACCGCTCGCCTCGGCGGTACTGCGGCTCGGCACTGTCGGCGATGCCCAGGACGGTCAGCGGGCCGGTCCCGCCGGGCAGTGTCAGCGCGTCTCCCGGCTCGGCCAGCAGCGCCCGCGCGAGGCTCTTCTCCAGCACCACGCCGTCGGGCATCGCCGGGTCCAGCCAGCGGCCCGAGGTGAGCAACGGGCGGCCGATCGCGGGCTGTCGGGTCGTGCCGCGCAGTTCGACGGAGGCGCGGGAGCCACGGGAGGTGACGGTGGCGGAAGCCGTGGGGTAGGGACCCGCGACGGCCTCGACGCCGTCCAGCCGGGCGAGATCGGACACCTTGGAGGAGGGCTCCGTATGGATCCACACGTGTGCGCCCCGGGACTGTGTGAAGACACGCTGCCAAGGGTTGGTCGCGTAGCCGAAGAGCGCCGCCGCGAGCAGCAGGGAGGTGACGATGCCGACGGTGGCGAGCACCAGGAACAGCGCCTCGCCGCGATGCGTCCGCAGGTCCGAGTGCGCCCAGCGCAAGGTGGCTCGCATCGGTTCAGTCCTTCAGCTGCAGCACGGCGGAGGCGTCCGTGCTCGGTGACGGCGTGCCGTCCAGCCGTGCGTCGTCGGCTATCCGGCCGTCGAAGAAGCTGATCACCCGGTCCGCGGCGCTCGCCAGCCGTGCGTCGTGCGTGACCAGGAGGATGGTCTGGCCGCGCCGGTGGAAACGGGACAGCAGCCGCATCACCTCGCGGGTGCCCTTGCTGTCCAGGCTGCCCGCGGGCTCGTCGGCGAGCAGCAGCGGCGGATGGTTGACCAGCGCCCGGGCCAGCGCCACCCGCTGCTGTTCGCCGCCGGACAGCTCGCCCGGCATGCTCCGCTCCTTGCCCGTGAGACCCAGCTCGGTCAGCAGTTCGTCCCGCTTCGCGCGCGCCTGCCTGGGGGAGACCCCGGCCAGCAGCGCGGGCAGCTCGACGTTGTCGGCGACCGACAGGTTGGAGACCAGGTTGAAGAACTGGAAGACGATGCCGATCCGGCGCCGGCGTTCCACGGCCCACCGCGCCTCGCTGTAGGCGTCCGCGCGCTCGCCGTTCAGCCAGATGCTGCCGCTGTCCGGTCGATGCAGCCCGCCGAGCAGATGCAGCAGGGTCGACTTGCCGGCGCCGGAAGGGCCGGTGACGGCCACGAATTCGCCCTGCCGCACACACAGGTCCACCCCGCGTACGGCGTGAGCGGGCGCGCCCTCGCCGTGGTGGGTCTTGACGAGGCCTTCGGCGCGCAGCACAGGAGTGGGGGTGTCGCTCACTCCGGCTCCTCCAGTTCCTCCTGGCAACGCTCCAGCCAGTCGAGGTCGGCCTGGAGGTGCAGCATGGCGCCTTCGACCAACAGATGGGCGATCCGGTTGTCCCGGTTCTCGGCCGTGACGAGCTTCGACAGGTTGCGCATGGTGTTCAGGTAGTGGCGTCGCTGCTTGTTGATCAGGTCTATCTGGTCGGCGAGACCGGTCTGCGGGGCGAGCGCGAACTTCATGAAGAACTCGTCCCGTACCCGCGGTTCGTCGGCCGTCTCCTCGTACCAGGCGAGCAGCGTCTCCTGCCCGGCGTCGGTGAGGCGGTAGATCTTCTTGTTGGGCCGACTCGACTGCTCGACCTCTTCGCCCTCGATCAGTCCCGACTTCTCGAGGCGGCCGAGGGTCACGTAGATCTGGCCGATGTTCGGCTGAGGGTACGCGGCACCCAGCAGTTGCTCAAGGTCCTGCTTGAGCTCGTAGCCATGGGCCGGGCCGCGTGCCAGCAGTGCCAGGAGGGGCAGGCGCACTCGTGCTGTCCTCCTCGCAGCCTCGTAGTGTGGTCCAGGCCCTAGTATCGCCCATACCTAACAGGTATACATGGCCTCTGATTCCGGGCGAGGGAGCCCAGCGCCGGTGTACAGGGAGGAACCTATGCGGTGGATACACGCCGCCGGTAGGGGCCTTCTCGTCCTCGCGGTGGTCCTGGCCGGTTACGGCGGAACCGGTGCCCACGCCGACGGCGGCTCCCGGGGCCGCGGACCGCTGACCCTGGCCACGGGCGGCGACCTGACCGGCTACCTCGGCTCGCTGCTCCAGGGGTGGAACCGTGCCCACCCCGCAGAGCGGGTCACCCTCGTCGAACTGCCGGACTCCCCTGACGAGACCCGCGCCCAGATGATCACCGACCTGCGTGACGGGGGGCACGGCCGCTTCGACGTGCTCAACATCGACGTCGCCTGGACCTCGGAGTTCGCCGCCGCGGACTGGATCCGCCCGCTGCCACGCGACCGCTTCCCGCTGGGCAGCTTCCTCCCGCCGGTCGTGGACACGGCGACGTACGACGGACAGCTGTACGCCGTCCCGTACGTCACCAATGCGGGCCTGCTCCTCTACCGCAAGGACATCCTCGCCGCGGAGGGCGTCCCGGCGCCCCGCACCTGGGCCGAGCTGGAGCGCGACGCGAAGACGATCGCGCCCAGGCACGGACTCGACGGCTACGCGGGCCAGTTCCTGCCCTACGAGGGACTCACCGTCAACGCGGCCGAGGCCGTGTACTCGGCGGGGGGCACGATCCTCGGCGACGAGGGCGACCGTGTCACCGTCGGCTCGGCCGCCCGGGAGGGTATCGGGTTCCTCGCCCGGGGCGTCCGGGAGGGCTGGGTGCCCAAGGAGGCGCTGACGTACACGGAGGAGGAGTCCAGGCGCGCGTTCCAGGACGGGCGGCTGCTCTTCCTGCGCAACTGGCCCTACGCGTACGTCAGTGCGTCCGCCGCGGGTTCCGCGGTCGCCGGCAAGGTCGGCGCCGTACCTCTGCCGGGTCCCGACGGGCCCGGAACCAGTGTGCTCGGCGGGTCCAACCTGGCCGTCACCACACATGCCGCGCATCCGGAGACCGCCGCGCGCCTGATCGCCTACCTCACCAGTGAGGGAGTCCAGCGGCAGGTTCTCCAGAAGGGCGCGCTGCCTCCCGTCCGCGCGGATCTGTACGAGGACCCGGAACTGGTGCGGAAGTTCCCGTACCTGCCGACCTTGCGTGCCAGTGTCCTCGCGGCCGCGCCGCGCCCGAAGAGCCCTCGCTACGACCAGGTGAGTCTGGTGGTGCAGGCGGTCGTCCACGACGCGATGACCGGGCACACGACTCCCGCGGCGGCGGTGCGACGGCTGGCCAGGGAGCTGGCGGAGATCGCCCGCCGCGGCTGAGAGCTCTGCCGTCTCTCCTTCCCCTCCTACCTACATGTTAGGTAACGCCGTGGTCTCGCCCCCCTTCGTTTAGGGCTCCTATATCCGTATATAGATACCCGCTGTCTTGATTGCTGCTGCGAGTTCATTGACACCCATGTGAAACGGCTACCTAACATGCATGCATAACAGTCAGCCCGCACAGACAGGTCCATGGGGTGAGCTCCAAGCACATCGACACGCCGCACTGGTGGCGTGATGCAGTGATCTACCAGGTGTACGTCCGCAGCTTCCTGGACAGCACCGGCGACGGCGTCGGCGATCTCGCCGGAGTCCGCGCGGGGCTGCCCTACCTGAAGAAACTGGGTGTCGACGGGATCTGGCTGAGCCCCTTCTACCCCTCGCCGCAGCACGACCACGGCTACGACGTCGCCGACTACTGCGACGTCGACCCGCTCTTCGGGGACCTCGCCGAGTTCGACCTGCTGATGGCGGCCGCCCGGCGGCTGGGCATCAGGGTGCTGCTCGACATCGTTCCCAACCACTGCTCCAGCGACCACCCGTGGTTCCGCGAGGCACTGGCCTCCGAGGCGGGCAGCGCGGCCCGGGCCCGCTTCCACTTCGCCGACGGCCAGGGCCCCGACGGGGCCGAGCCGCCCAACAACTGGCACGCCATGTTCGGCGGCCCCGCATGGTCCCGGGTCACGGAGACGGACGGCCGTCCGGGCCAGTGGTACCTGCACATGTTCACCCCCGAACAGCCCGACTGGAACTGGCGCGCCCGCGAAGTCGGTGCCGAGTTCGACCGCGTCCTGCGCTTCTGGCTCGACCGCGGCGTGGACGGCTTCCGCATCGACGTCGCCGCCGGGCTCTTCAAACACCCTGAGCTGCCCGACTCGCCGGACCCCGAGGCCGACGCCCGTACGCGTGACTCCGTCAACCCTCTCGCCTGGAACCAGCCGGAGGTGCACGGAGTGTGGCGCCGCTGGCGCGCGGTGTGCGAGGAGTACACGGCGCGCGACGGCCGTGAACGGCTCCTGGTCGGTGAGGTCTCGGTCCCCACAGCCCGTGAACACGCGAAGTACGTGCGCCCCGACGAGCTGCACCAGGCCTTCTTCTTCGACCTGTTGAGCGCCTCCTGGGACGCCGACGCCTTCCGCAAGGTCATCTCCGAGGCCATGCAGGACATCGCGGGAACGGGATCGACCGTCACCTGGGTCCTCAACAACCACGATCAGGTCCGCACCGTGACCCGCTACGGCGAACCGGCCCCCGAGGGCAGCGGACTCGGCGCCGCCCGCGCCCGGGCCGCCGCCCTGCTGATGCTCGCGCTGCCCGGCGGCGCGTACATCTACCAGGGCGAGGAGCTGGGACTGCCGGAGGTCGTCGACCTGCCGGACGACGTGCTCACCGACCCGATCTTCCACCGCACCGGCAGCCGCGCCCGCATCCGCGACGGCTGCCGGGTACCCCTGCCATGGTCCGGACAGGCCTCGCCCTTCGGCTTCACCTCGGGCGTCGAGCACGCCAAACCCTGGCTGCCGCAGCCGGACTACTTCGCCGAGTACGCCACCGACCGGGCCCTCGCCGACACCCGCTCCTTCTGGCACCTGTACCGCGACGGCCTCCAACTGCGATCCGCGCTACCCCGGTTGGGCGAGGGCGCGCTGCGCTGGCTGGACACCCAGCCAGGCGTCCTCGGCTTCGTCCGCGGCGACGGCCTCGTCTGCGCCGTCAACTTCGGTACGACGCCCACGCCGGCGCCCGTCTCCGGCACCCCCCTGCTGTCCAGCGGCCCCTGCCCGGCCGGGGTGCTCCCCGGCTCCACGGCCGCCTGGTGGATCGGCGACGACACCGATTCCTGAGCCCCACACCCCTCCACCCCGGCAATCACCCTCCCCGAAGGGACATCAACGATGATGCGACGACGTACCGCCCTGCTCACCGGCTGCACCGCACTCGTCCTGGCGCTCGGCTCGACCGCCTGCGGTGGCGGCGGCCCCGTCTCCGCCGGCGGCGGCGACCAGGCGTTCAGCGGCCAGACGGTCTCCGTGGCCGGCGTCTGGTCCGGCAGCGAACAGAAGAACTTCCAGAAGGTGCTGGACGCCTTCACCGAGAAGACCGGCGCCAAGACCCAGTTCGTCTCCACCGGCGACAACGTCTCGACCGTCGTCGGCAGCAAGATCGAGGGCGGCAACGCCCCCGACGTGGTGATGGTCCCGCAGGTCGGCGTACTCCAGCAGTTCGCCCGGAGCGGTTGGCTCAAGCCGCTGTCCCAGGCCACCCGCAAGTCCGTCGACGCCAACTACGCGAGCGTGTGGAAGGACTACGGCAGCGTCGACGGCACCCTCTACGGCCTGTACTTCAAGGCCGCCCACAAGTCGACCGTCTGGTACAGCCCCGACGCCCTGGACCAGGCCGGCGTCCAGCCCCCGAAGACGTACGACGAGATGCTGAAGGCCGGGCGGACCATCTCCGACTCGGGCCTCGCCGCCTTCTCCGTCGCCGGACAGGACGGCTGGACACTCACCGACTGGTTCGAGAACGTCTACCTCTCCCAGGCCGGCCCCGAGAAGTACGACGCCCTCGCGACGCACCAGCTGAGGTGGACCGACCAGAGCGTCGTCGACGCGCTCACCACCCTCGGCAAGCTCTTCAAGGACAAGCAGCTCCTGGCGGGCGGACAGACGGGCGCCCTCAACACCGACTTCCCGGGCTCCGTCGAGAAGGTCTTCGGACCCGAACCCGAGGCCGGCATGGTCTACGAGGGCGACTTCGTCGCCGGTGTCGCCAAGGACCAGTTCGGCCGGAAGATCGGCGAGGACGCCAACTTCTTCCCGTTCCCGCCCGTCGGCAGCGGCGAGGCACCCGTGGTCAGCGGCGGCGACGCGGCCGTCGTCCTCAAGGACGGCAAGAACACCAAGGCCGGCATGGCCCTCCTGGAGTACCTGGCGACCCCCGAGGCCGCCGCCGTGTGGGCGAAGACGGGCGGCTTCCTCTCCCCGAACAAGGGACTCGACCTCGCCTCCTACGGCGACGACGTCACCCGCACGACCGCCAAGTCCCTCATAGCCGCCGGGGATTCAGTCCGCTTCGACATGTCCGACCAGGCACCGGCCGCGTTCGGCGGGACCAAGGGCGCAGGCGAGTGGAAGATCCTCCAGGACTTCCTGCGCGACCCGTCCGACCCCAAGGCGACCGCGGCCCAGCTGGAGACCGCCGCGGCCAAGGCCTACAAGGACTGATCGCGATGACCGCCACGCTCACGAAGGCGGGCGGTCCCCCCGCCGCCGGAACCGTCGCCCACAAGCGGCGCGCCCGGCGGCGGGGGCGGACCATCGCCCTCCTCTTCGTCCTCCCCGCGCTGCTCCTGCTCGGTGCCCTCGTCCTCTACCCGGTGCTGTTCACGGTCGGCCGCAGCTTCTTCGACGCCTCCGGAACCCGCTTCGTGGGCGGTGACAACTACACCGAGATGTTCCGCGACCCGGCCACCCTCACAGCGCTCCGCAACACGATCATCTGGGTGGTCGTGGCCCCCGCCCTGCTCACGGGCCTGGGACTGATCCTCGCCGTACTCGTCGAGAAGGTCCGCTGGGCCACGGCGTTCAAACTGCTGCTGTTCATGCCCATGGCCGTCTCCTTCCTGGCGGCGGGCATCATCTTCCGCCTCGCCTACGACGAGGACCCGGACAAGGGCGTCCTCAACGCGGCGGTGGTCGGCATCCACGACGCCTTCCAAGGCACCTCCTCCTACCCGACCGCTCGCGCCCGCGACGGGCAGGGCCTGACCGAGGACGCCGACGGTTCGTACCGCACGAGCACGAGCGTCTCACCGGGTGACACGCTCTCTCTCGGACTGGTCGGCGTAGCGCCCAAGGAACTGCCCCAGGACGCGCGGCCCGCCCAGGCGGCCGCCGCCCGGACAGCGGGTGCGGACGAACTGCGCGGCGTCGTCTACCTGGACTTCACCCCCGGCGGAGGAGGCAAACAGGGGGTGGTCGACCCGCGCGAGAGCGGACTGCCGCAGATGCAGGTCGAGGCGGTGCGCGACGGGAAGACGATCGCGAGCACGACCACCGCCACCGACGGCTCCTTCCGCTTCACGGGCCTCGACGCGGGCTCGTACACCGTCACCCTCCCCGGCTCGAACTTCGCCCCGCCCTACGAAGGCATCTCCTGGCTCGGCCCGGCGCTCGTCACCCCGGCGATCATCGGTGCCTACCTGTGGATCTGGACCGGCTTCGCGATGGTCCTCATCGGCGCCGGCCTGTCGACGCTGCCCCGGGACGCGCTGGAGGCCGCCCGGATGGACGGCGCCAACGAGTGGCAGATCTTCCGGCGGATCACCGTGCCCCTGCTCGCGCCCGTGCTGACCGTGGTCTTCGTGACCCTGGTCATCAACGTGATGAAGGTGTTCGACCTCGTCTACATCATCGCGCCAGGGCCCGTGCAGGAGGACGCCACCGTGCTGGCCACGCAGATGTGGCTCGTGTCCTTCGGCGGCGGCAACGACCAGGGTCTCGGCAGTGCCCTCGGCGTCCTGCTCCTGCTCCTGGTCATCCCCGCCATGGTCTTCAACGTCCGCCGCTTCCGAGGGAGTCAGCGATGAACCTCAATGCGCTCCGGCGCGGGTTCGCCAACAGCGTGGTCCAGGCCGTCCTCGTGGTCGTCGGACTGATCTGGCTCACCCCGCTCGCCGGACTGCTCCTGTCGTCCCTGCGCTCCACGCAGGACACGGCCAAGGGCGGCTGGTGGACGACGTTCACCAGCCCGGGACAGCTGTCCTTCGACAACTACACGGCGCTGCTGGAGAACTCCGGGATCACGCGGGCGTTCTGGAACACCGTGCTGATCTCGGTTCCGACGACGATGCTCGTCGTGGTGATCGCCGCGCTCGCCGGATACGCCTTCGCGTGGCTGGACTTCCCCGGCCGCGACGCACTCTTCCTGCTCGTCGTCGCCCTGCTGGTGGTGCCGGTGCAGATCGGCCTGCTGCCCGTGGCCAAACTCTTCGGCCAGCTCGGGCTGTTCGGCACGATCCCCGGCGTCGTTCTCTTCCACGTCTCCTACGGCCTGCCCTTCGCGATCTTCCTTCTGCGGAACTACTTCGCCGAGATACCCCGGGAGATGCTGGAGGCCGCCCGCATGGACGGCGGCACCGAGTGGCGCATCTTCATCCAGCTCGTCCTGCCGGTGGGGCGCCCCGCCCTCGCGAGCCTCGCCATCTTCCAGTTCCTGTGGGTGTGGAACGACATGCTGGTGGCGCTCCTCTTCGCGGACAGCTCGGCGCAGCCTCTGACCGTGGAACTGCAGTCGCAGATACGGCAGTTCGGCAGCAACATCGACGTGCTGGCGCCCGGCGCCTTCCTGTCCCTGATCGTGCCGGTGGTCGTGTTCTTCGCCTTCCAACGGCACTTCGTCCAAGGGGTGATGGCCGGATCCGTGAAGTAGGGGGTCAGCCGGCCCACGCCCCGGCATCACCTGATCAGTTCAGTACGATGATTCCCCGGCGATCGCGCCGACCTGCACCTCAGGAGGCGCCATGGACACCGTGGACCCGGCAGTGCGCCGACGCCAGAAGCGTGATCGCCAGGTGGGCAATCCGGCGGCGCTGCGTATGGGCGTGTTCTGGTTCGTCCTCGGTGCCGCGGGCGCCTTCGTGCTCGCTCTGCCCGTCTCCCTGTGGTTCGACGCGCTGCGTGCGATCTCCCTCAACGCGCCGTCCGGCACCCACGTCTCCGGTGTCTCGGTCCCGCTCGTCGTCGTCGGGATGGTCGCGGGGATGCTCCTGGTGGGCCTGGGGCTGCCGGTGGGCGCCCACCATCTCGACGGCTACCGGGCCGCACGGGGCGGCGGCGGATGGGCGCTGGCGATCGGCGTCGCCGTCTTCGCCCTGGGCGTCGCTGTCGCGTCGCGAGGCTGGGTGGAGGCGGACCGCGTCGGTTGGGTGGTGACGGACTACGAGCCGCCGGACCCCTGGGGTTGGGGGCAGTGGATCCTCTACTACGCCGACCTCTGGCTGCCCGGCCTCCTCGTCACGCTCTCGCTGCTGCTGGTGTGGTCGGCCATCCGGGCCCAGCGCCGTAGTGCCGCGAGCGCCGCCACCCGGGACCGGCTGCTGATCGAGGGGCTGCGGACCACCGGGACCATCAGCGAGCTGCGTATCCACCACTCCAGCGACGACTCCGGTGGGCGGCACGTCGCGGGGGCCACCGCCACGGTCACCTACGTCGACGCCGCCGGCACGCGCCGCTGGGTGACGCGCAAGTACCGCGATGCGTCCGTACTGGTCCAGGGTGGCGTGGTGCAGGTGCTCCACGACCCTGCGCGTCCGGACGGCGACGACTCGGTGTTCGTGTCCTTCCTGCGGGAACCGGCCGCCTTCGACTGGGTCTGACGGGCGGCTCGACGCGCTATGTGACCCGGCGTTCCGTGACGGTACGGTCGGCCCATGGCGATGGGGGATCACGAGAGCGGTCAGGGAACTGTCGAGAAGCAGCGCCGGCCGCGCCGCACCCTGGGCACCTGGCGGGTCAAGCGGCGCTTTCGGCATATGAAGCGGCCGAAGTCGCGCAACTGGCCGGACGTGTTCGAGGATGTCGCTTGCCTCACCCGGGAGTTGGGCCGCTGGCACCCGGACACCCTCGCTGCCCGCTCAAGGATGTGCATGTGGCTCACTGACGAAGACCGTCATGCCGACGTCCTACGACTGTCCGAGGCGGACGTGGCGGAACGAACAGCGGAGTTCGGGGCCGACGTCCCCGAAACCCTGAGGATGCGCCGTTCGCTCGCCTGGCACCGACGCCGGGTGGGCGACCTGGACGGAGCCGTCACCGAGGCGCGGGCCGTCCTGGGGGACTCCGAGCGGGTGCTGGGCTCCGATCACGCCGACACCCATCGCTGCCGGTCGATCCTCGCCCAGTTCCTCGCCGAGAGCGGCCAACCGGCCGAAGCGGTACGCCTGCTGCGCGCCCTGTACGCCGAGTCCCAGGCCTTCGGGCCGAAGCGGCGGAGCGAGACCCGTTCCATCCGCAACGCCTTGGTCACGGCACTGGAGTTGGACGGCCAGGTCCAAGAGGCCCTCGATCTGCTGGACGAGGAGATCGCCGCCGAGCGGGGGACGATCTACGGAATCGACGAGAACCTCGGCGACTACGAGATGAAGCGCCTTCAGGAGTGGCGAAAGCGCCTGGTAGCCAAGGCGGCCTCCGCGTAGGCCGGGTATCGGTCATCGGCCGAGGCGGCCAACCCCTGGGCCTGATCGCGTGCGCCTTGGTCAGTCGTTCGAGCGGTCGGCGGTGACCTTGCCGGAGTCGGGGTTCACGTGCCATTCGCTGCCGGTGCCGTCGGCGGCGGTGGTGTCGACGTCCCAGGCATGGTCCCTGCTTTCCTCGTCCAGGTCGACGGAGGTCACCGTGCCCTTGGCGGCGGCGGCCTCGGCGGCCTCCGCGGCGCTCACGGAGGTGCCCTTCAGGGCGGCACGGATCTGCGCGGTCTCGGCGGCGTCGTCACCGTCGTCGTTCTTCTCGGTGCGCGAGCCGAGGACCTTGCCGTCGGCCGGGTCCACCTGGACGCTGTGCCAGGTACCGCCCTTGGCCAGCACATCGACCTCCCACACATGGGTCGTGCCCTCGTCGTCCAGGTCGGCCGAGACCGCCGTACCCGTCGTGTGCCGCAGCGCCGCCTTGATCGCGTCCGCGGCCGTGATCTGTCCGGCCTTCGCCGCGGCGGAGTTCTCGGCCTTGTCCTCGGAGGCCTCGTCCGTGGTGCGGGTGGACTGGTCCCCTGCCCCGTTCTGGGCGGTGCCATCGGTGTCGTTGACGTCGTTCGTCACCGCCACGGTCTTCTTCGCCGGCCCTCCGTCGTCATCCGAGCCCGCGATGGCGGCCGCGGTGCCGCCGCCGATCAGAGCGACGGCCGCGACGGTGGCGATGACGGTGTTGCGCTTCATGGGGTTCCTCCAGAATGTGAACGACTGCAACGAATGACAGTGGTGTTCGTCGGTCGCAGTCGGCTTGTCCGCCTCGTCTGCTGTCGACGGGACTCAATCTGGCCGACCGACACTGAAGCAGAGCTGAAGCCCCCTGAAGGCGTCTTCAGGTTCGGTTTGCCAAGCTGAGCGCATGCGTCTGTTGATCGTGGAAGATGAGAAGCGGCTCGCGCTGTCGCTGGCCAAGGGTCTGACGGCCGAGGGGTATGCCGTGGACGTCGTCCACGACGGGACCGAGGGCCTGCACCGGGCGAGCGAGGGGGCCTACGACCTGGTGATCCTCGACATCATGCTGCCCGGCATGAACGGCTACCGTGTCTGCGCAGCCCTGCGCGCCGGCGGCCACGACGTGCCGATCCTGATGCTCACCGCCAAGGACGGCGAGTACGACGAGGCGGAGGGCCTGGACACGGGTGCCGACGACTATCTCACCAAGCCGTTCTCCTATGTCGTCCTCGTCGCCCGGGTGAAGGCGTTGCTGAGGCGGCGCGGGCCGGCGGGCGGAGCCTCGCCCGTGCACACGGTCGGCGATCTGAAGGTCGACACCGCGGCCCGGCGGGTGTTCCTCGCCGAGGACGAGATCACCCTGACCACGAAGGAGTTCTCCGTCCTCGAGCAGCTCGCGATGAGAGCCGGTGAGGTCGTGTCGAAGTCCGAGATCCTGGAGCACGTCTGGGATTTCGCGTACGAGGGCGACCCGAACATCGTCGAGGTCTACATCAGCACTCTGCGCCGCAAGCTCGGCTCCGCGCTCATCAAGACGGTACGTGGGGCCGGATACAGACTGGAGGTCCGCCCGTGAAGCGCCGTCTCCGCTCGGTCAGGGCGCGCGCCACCCTCGCCGCGACGGTCGTCGTCGCCATCGCCCTGGTCGCGGCGGGCACCGCCGTGGTGCTCTCGCTGCGGTTCACCCTCACCGACAAGGCGGATGCCGAGGCCGACTCCGTCGCTCGCAACGCCGCCTCGGCGCTGGCGAACGGGTTCGCGTACGACCAACTGAACCTGCCGGACGGCGACGAGAACCCCGTCGAGGTCCTGGACCGGGACGAGAAGCCCGTCGCGGTCGGCGAGGACGTCGAGGGCATGAACGTGACCGCCGCCGCCTCGGACCGGCTGAACTCCGAGACCAACGACGACGCCGACGACAAGGCGGAGGGCGATCGGGACACGGAGGACAACGACGCGCTCACCACCGGGGAGGTCACCGACGAGACCTGGTACGGCGAGGGCACCGCGACCGTCGAGGGGGTGACGGCGAAGTACCGGTTCGCCGCGGTCGACGTGATCACGTCGGGAGGTGTCCTGCTCACCGTCTACGCGGGCGCCCCGCTGTCCATCCAGGAGGAGGCCGTCGACGTCGCGTTGACGACGATGCTCATCGGGCTGCCGCTGCTGCTGCTGACGGTCAGCGGGGTGACGTACGTCGTCACCAGGCGGGCGCTGCGCCCGGTCGAGGGCATCCGTGCCGAGATGGCCGCCATCATGGCCTCCGAGGATCTGTCGCGGCGGGTCCCCGAGCCGGGCACCCACGACGAGATCGCCCGCCTGGCCCGCACGACGAACGAGACCCTCGCTGCGCTGGAGACCTCGGTCGCACGGCAGCGCGCGTTCGTCGCCGATGCCTCGCACGAGTTGCGCAGCCCCATCGCGTCCCTGCGCACCCAGCTCGAAGTGGGCGCCGCGCACGCGGAGTTGCTGGACCTGGACGGGGCTGTCGAGGACACCGTACGACTGCAGACCCTCGCTGCCGACCTGTTGCTGCTCGCCCGCCTGGACGCGGGGGAGCGCCCCCCGCCGGACGCTCGCTTCGACCTGGCGGCGGTCGTGGCGGAGGAAGTGTCCTCCCGGGACGGAGTGACCCTCGACAGCGTGGCGTCCGTGGAGGTGCACGGCTCCCGCAGCCAGATCTGCCGGGTTCTCGGCAATCTCCTGGACAACGCCCGTAGGCATGCCCGTGATCGCGTCGCCGTCACCCTGCGCACGGCCGCCGACCAGGTGGTTCTCCAGGTCGCCGACGACGGCTCGGGCGTCCCCCTCGCCGACCGCGACCGTATCTTTGAGCGCTTCGTGCGTCTCGACGAGTCCCGAGCCCGAGACGACGGCGGCGCCGGTCTGGGCCTGGCCATCGCGAGGGACATCGCCGTACGCCACGGAGGCACACTGACGGTCAGTGACGCTCCCGGGGGAGGTGCCTTGTTCGAACTGAGGCTGCCGCTCCGCCGGCGCCGCGGACAATGATGACGACGGCGATGGGATGCCGGCGCCTTCTCCGCTGGGCGGAGGGCGCCGGCACCTCGGCCGGGTCAGCTCGTCAGACGGAAGGTGGCGTCGCTGCGGGCGGTGGCGGTGGTGATGGGCTCGAGTTTGAGCTGGAAGGCGTAGTGGCGGATGTAGCGGTCGGGGTGGTTGTAGGACTGGAAGGAGGACCAGGTGGCGTCGGCGAGTCCGGCGACCTGGCGGAAGGTGGCGTCCTCGGCGAAGGCGGTGGTGCCGTCGTTGTGGACGAGTTGGAAGTCGGTTCCGTCGTGGCGCAGGTAGTAGCCGGGGAAGTTGACCGACTCGAAGGAGACGGTGCCGGTGCCGGCCAGGCCGGGGCGGGGCCGGAACTGGGCGTCCTGGCTGGTGATGTTCTGGTCGATGCGCACGTCGAAGTTGGCGTGCCGGACGTAGCGGTCCTGGAAGTTGAACGACTGCAGCCGCTTGCCCGCGACGTTGGCCCAGCGGGCCTGGATCCGGGCGTCCTCGGCGGCCGTCAGGTTCAGGATCGAGCCGTGGCGCTTCTTGGTGCCGCCCAGGGAGTAGGTGCCCGACGTCGGGAGCTTGTAGGTACCGGTGGCGGACGGGTTGGTCGTCGTGACCGGCATGTATCCCTTTCCGGCCGCGTACTGGTCGAGGTAGAGGGTCCATTCGTTGCGGTCGCGGAACTTCATCCACATCGGGCCCTCGACCTGCGAGCCGGTGAGGCCGATGCCGGAGAGGTTTCCGAGGCTGGTCCAGGTGCCGAGGATCGAGTTGCTGCCCTCGATCGTTATCTGGCCGTCGCCGGAGGCCCGCACGTAGCGGTAGTCACCGGTGCCGGAGGGGACCTCGACGATCTGCGTGTCGATGATGCCCTGCGTGCCGGGACGGTCGATGTAGAGCTGCGGGGTGGTGATCGTGCGGAAGTCGGTGGTGCGGGCGTAGTAGATGCGGTGCTTCAGTACGCCGTTGAGGGTCGCGTTCGTCGCCCAGTACAGGACGTAGTTGTTGGCGGACGGGTCCCAGATCGCTTCCGGTGCCCACGCGTTGCGCCCGTCGGGAATCGCACCGGCCACGTTGAGGAGCCAGGGCTGAGACCAGGTGACCAGGTCCGTCGACTCCCACACCACCAGGTTGCGGCTGCCGTTGGACGTCGAGTCCGACCATGACTGCCCGCAGCCGATGCACAGGTCGGTCGCGATGATCCAGTACTTGCTGCCGTCGGGGGAGCGGACCAGGGCGGGGTCGCGCACCCCGCGCGTGCCCACGGTCGAACGCAGGGTCATCCCGCCGCCGTTGAGATCGGTCCAGTTCAGGCCGTCCGAGCTGTACGAGAAGTACATCTGCTGACCGGTCGAGCCCTCCCCGATGAAGTGCGTCATCAGGTAACCCGGGTCGGCCGCGGCGGCTCGCTGAGGTGTGATCAGGACTTGGGCTGTGAAGAGGAGGCCGGCGGCGACCAGCATTGCTGCCAGTCTGGAGAGAACCGCGCGCATGAACTGCTCCTGTCGTTCTGCAAATGTCACGTTCGGGTGCACGTACGGGTGAGGCCCGGCCGTCGTGCCGGGTGATGAGGACAGGGGGAAGGGGCCATGGTTCGAGAAGTCGAACGCTGTTCGCAAGTTCGAGCAGAAGATAGATGTGGGTCAAGCGTGCGTCAATGGAACCGGCCGGTTTGATCCCCGGCGCGAGCAACTCGTCGCACCCGGCCCACCCGTCGGCGAAAGCAACTGGTGCAAGAGCATTGACGTAGTCCTGCACAGAAGGACAAGATCTCGCCTGCAAACATGCGAATGAAACGATTCAATTCCCTGTGATCGGCAACTGGCCTTGTCTCTCTCAGGGTTGTCGGCCCGTTTGCCGTCCTTGCCGCACATCAACGCTTGGAGCCCCCGATGCACTCTGTGACGCGCCGGAATGTCCTGCGCTCGGCCATAGCCGTGGCTCTGGCCCCCACTCTGGGTTCCCTGATGGTGCCCGGGCTCGCGCCTACGGCGTCCGCGGCGGTCTCGTGGACGGCGAAGTGGATCTGGGCCCCGTCCAGTTCGACGAACCAGTGGGCGGCCTTCCGTAGATCGTTCACCCTCGGCTCCGCGCCCTCGAAGGCAGTGACCCAGATCGCGGCCGACTCGAAGTACTGGCTGTGGGTGAACGGCACCCTCGTGGTCTTCGAGGGCGGACTCAAGCGCGGCCCGAACCGCACGGACACCTACTACGACGAGATCGACCTCGCTCCGTACCTGACCAGCGGCACCAACACGGTGGCGCTGCTGGTGCACTACTTCGGCAAGCAGGGCTTCTCGCACAGCAGCAGCGGCAAGGGCGGTCTGCTGTTCCAGTCGGACATCACGACCGGTTCCACCACCACCCGGCTGGTCAGCGACACCGGCTGGAAGCACACCGTCCACCCGGGCTACGCGAACAACACCAGCGGCACGCAGGTCAACTTCCGGCTGCCGGAATCGAACGTCTACTACGACGCCCGCAACGCCACGGCCATGGCCGGCTGGCAGTCCTCCGGCTTCGACGACGGCGCCTGGACCGCGCCCACCGACTTCGGCGCCGCCGGCACCACTCCCTGGAACGGCCTCGTCGAGCGGCCGATCCCGCAGTTCCGCTACTCCGGCCTGAAGTCCTACACCAACGCCTCCTCGCTTCCGGCCACCGGCCAGGGCTCCACCGCGATCTCGGCCGGCCTGCCCTCCAACATCCAGGTCACGCCGTACCTGAAGGTCGACGCTCCGGCCGGCGCGGTGATCGGCATCCAGACCGACCACTACGACGACGGCAAGGGTCTGGTGGGCATCGACCAGGCCACCATCTTCAACGTCCGCGCCACCTACGTCTGCGCCGGCGGGGTCCAGGAGTTCGAGGCGCTGAGCTGGATGAGCGGCACGGCGGTGCGGTACACCATCCCGGCGGGCGTGACGATCCTGGACCTCAAGTACCGGGAAAGCGGCTACGACACCGACTTCGACGGATCGTTCACCAGCAGCGACGCCCTCTTCGACACCGTGTGGACCAAGGCCGCCCGCACCATGTACGTCAACATGCGGGACAACTACATGGACTGCCCGACCCGCGAACGCGCTCAGTGGTGGGGCGACGTGGTCAACCAGCTGAAGGAGGGCTTCTACACGTTCGACACCAAGTCCCACGACCTGGGCAAGAAGGCCATCTCGCAGCTGGCGTCCTGGCAGGAGTCCGGCGGCGT
Source organism: Streptomyces sp. NPDC002817 (assembly GCF_053592055.1). Lineage (NCBI taxonomy): Bacteria > Bacillati > Actinomycetota > Actinomycetes > Kitasatosporales > Streptomycetaceae > Streptomyces > Streptomyces sp. NPDC002817. The sequence continues at coordinate 122,182 of NZ_JBSFUY010000013.1, read as the reverse complement.
GTTGTACTCGCCGATGCCTTCGACCATCTGGACCGCCGAACTGCCCAACCAGATGCTCGCCTCGGTGTGGTCGTTCTGGACGTTCCACCTCTACACCGGCGACACGAGCACGGTCACCGGCGCCTACCCGGCGGTGAAGGAGTACCTGGACCTGTGGAGCCTGGGCAGCGACGGCCTGGTCAACCACCGGACCGGGGACTGGGACTGGCAGGACTGGGGCAGCAACATCGACACCCGGGTCCTGAACAACTGCTGGTACTACCTCGCCCTGGACACCGCCGCCAAGCTCGCGGCCCTCAGCGGCAACACCGGCGACGTCGCCGGATGGCAGGCCCAGCGCGACAGCATCAAGTCCAACTTCGACACCCTGCTGTGGAACTCCACGAAGAACGAGTACCGCTCTCCCGCCTACAACGGCGACACCGACGACCGGGCCAACGCCCTCGCCGTGGTCGCGGGCCTGGCCCCCGCCTCCCGCCACCGGGCCGTGACGGAGGTACTGCGCACCCACCTCAACGCCAGCCCTTACATGGAGTTCTACGTCCTGGAGGCGCTGTACCTGATGGGCGCGGCCACCGTCGCCGAGGAGCGGATGCGCAACCGCTTCGCCGCCCAGGTCGCCGATCCGGCGTGCCACACACTGTGGGAGGTCTGGGTCAAGTCGCAGGGCACCGACAACCACGCCTGGAACGGCGGCCCGCTGTACGCGCTGTCCGCCTACGCCGCCGGGGTGCGTCCCACCACGGCGGGCTGGACGACGTACGAGGTCATCCCGCAGACCGGCACCCTGACGAAGATCAACACCGTGACACCCACCGTCGAGGGTGAGATCCGCTCCGGCATCACCCGCGACGGCACCCAGGTGACGTTGACGCTCACCTCGCCGAGCGGGACGACCGCCCGGGTGGGCGTGCCCACCTACGGCGGCTCCCAGCCCGTCGTCAAGGCGAACGGCACCACCGTCTTCACCGGCGGTTCATCAACGGGCAGTGTCAGCGGTCTGAGCTATGACGGCAAGGACTCCTCGTACGTCTACTTCAAGGTCCAGCCGGGCACGTGGACGTTCACGGCGACGGGCGTCGGCCGCCTCGACAACCTGGCCCTGGGCCGGACGGTCACCAGCAACAACAGCCTGGAGAACACCAGCTGGGGCAGGAACCGGCTCACCGACGGCAAGCTCACCAGCGTGAGCGGCGCCCGGGGCTACACCAGCAACGAGTTCACCTCCGCCGACGTCAGCGCGAGCCCCGTCTGGGTGGAGATCGACCTCGGAGCCGACACCGACCTGGACGCCGTACGTCTCTTCCCCCGCACCGACACCGGGGGAGCGGGCGGCGGTACGGCGGGCTTCCCCGTCGACTTCACCATCCAGACCCGCCCCGACGGATCCAGTACCTACACCACCGTCCGCACCGTCACCGGCCAGGCCAACCCCGACGGCAAGGTCCAGACGTACGGCTTCAAGACCACCACCGCCCGCTACGTTCGCCTTCAGGCCACCAAGCTCGGCACCCCCGCGTCCGACGAGTCCGCCAGGTTCCGCCTGCAACTCGCCGAACTCACCGTCCCGGCCGCCGCGACGACCGTGAAGGCCAACTACACGCTGGAGAACAGCGACTGGGGCAAGACCCGGCTCCTGGAGGGCACCACCACCAGCGTCACCGGCGCCAAGGGCTTCACCAGCATCGACTTCCCCGCCGCCGACGTCAGCGGCACACCTGTGTGGATCGAAGTCGACCTAGGCGCCGACCGGTCCATCGGCTCGGTCACCCTCCACCCCCGCACGGACGCCGGTGGATCCGGCGGTGGCTCGGCGGGCTTCCCCGCCGACTTCACGTTGCAGACCCGCGCCGACGGATCCGGCACCTACACCACCGCCCGCACCGTCACCGGACAGGCCAACCCGAGCGGAGCCGCCCAGACCTACACCCTCACTGCCGTGACCGGTCGCTACCTGCGGTTGACGGCGACCAGACTCGGCACCCCGGCCTCCGACGAGAGCACCAAGTTCCGCCTGCAGCTGGCCGAGATCGACATCGACTAGCACTACGGCGGTATCGGATCGGACGGGGCGGCCTGTCCTGCGCCATGGGCTCGTTCGGGCAGGCCGGTATTGCTTCGGCAGGACCGATGAGCGGTCACGGGCTTGTCGATCGAAGAACCGGAACAGGGGTCGGCGGCCTGCGCACGGGTGGTGGAACTCCGGGCGCAGGCCGCTGAGTTGACCAGGTGATGAGGCCGGCGAGTACTCATTGCGCCCCGTGCCGTGGTCATCTAGTCAGCCGGTGCGCAGTGCCTCCAGCAGTTGTGCCAGCGCGGCTTTGGTGTGGTCCAGGTCTTCGGGGTCGGAGGATGACGCGAGCCACAGGGCGGCCTCGTTCATTGCCCCCGACAGCAGGTGGACCAGCGGTGCGACCGGCTGTGGGGTGATGATCCTTGCGTCAATGAGGAAGGACAGCGCGTCGGCGAGGTGGCGGGCCGAGGCGGCTTCGTCCATCGCCCGCCATTGGCTCCATCCCAGCACGGCTGGTCCGTCGACCAGCATGACCCGTTGGATGTCCGGATCGGTGGTCGCGGTGAGGAACTCCTGGCAGCCGGCGGTCAGCTGGGCCCAGGGATCGTCGTGGGCGTCTGCGGCCGCGGACACGCGCCGGGCCACTTCCTGCTGCAACTCCTCCAGGACGGCGCGGAAGAGGTCTGCCTTGCCTGTGAAGTGGTGGTAGAGCGCGCCCTTGGTCACCCCGGCTGCCTGGACGATCTCCGCCAGGCCCACAGCGCCGTAGCCGCTGCGGGAGAACAGGCGCCTGCTCTCCCGCAGCAGCGCTTGCCTGGTCTGCTCCCGCTGCTGTGCCCGGGTGCCGTGCTGTTGCATCGCACTCCTCATTGACATACCGACGGTATGTGAATAGCGTCATTCGCATACCGATGGTATGTGAAAGGGGTCCAGGTATGAAGCTGACCGGGTTCTATCCCGTGATCGGCACAGCGAAGCTGCGAGAGTCTCGCGATTTCTACACCCGGCTGCTGGGGTTCGAGACGACGTTCGAGGCTGACTGGTACGTCAGCCTGCGCCAGCCGGGAGACCCTGGGTACGAGCTCGGCCTCCTCGATCACACCCACCCGACGGTTCCCAAGGGCCACGGGGTCCCCGCACAGGGCTTGCTGCTCAACTTCGAAGTGGAGGACGTGGACGCGGAATGGGAACGTCTCGTCACCGGCGAAGGGCTGCCTCCCGTCCTTGAACTGCGCAGCGAGGACTTCGGGCAAAGACACTTCATCGTGGCTGATCCCAACGGCGTCCTGATCGACGTGATCACGCCCATCGCCCCCACCGCGGAATACTCCGAGCAGTACGTCACCAGCTGACCGCGAAGGGCGTGTTCGTCCACGACGTGCCGGACACGCCCGGTCGCCAGGGGGACTTGAGGGTCGTGAGGGCCGGCACCAGTGAGGGAAGCCGGCGCTGCCCCTCCCGTTCACCGCCCCGGGAGATGGGCCGATCTCCATCCGCGCCCGTGTGCTCCGCCGTGCCCGTGGAGCTGCCTGCTTCCGAGCGCCACCGGCTCAAGAAGATGGCCTGCGGTCACAAAACCCCGCACCAGGCACGCCAGCGGGCAGCGATCGTACTCTTGCGGCACGAGGTCGCGGCAACGCCCGGATCGCCGCCGAAACCCGCCTGCACGTGGACACCGTGCGCCGCTGCCGCGGCCGATTCGCGACCGGCCGGCCCGGCTGCCTGCCCTGGCCGACCGCAAGCGATCGGGACGACCACCGACGTTCACGGCCCTTCGGATCGCCGAAGTCAAGGCGTCGGCCTGCCAGTTGCCCAACGAATCCGGAACCGCTCTCCCGCCGGTCCTGCCCCGATCTCGCGCGCGAGGCCATCACTCGGGCCATCACCGGGACGATCTCCGCCTCCACGGTGCGCCGCTGGCTCAAGGCGACGCACTCAATCCCTGGCAACACCGCTCCTGGATCTTCATCCGCGATCCGAACTTCCGCGCCGCGGCTCAGCAGATCCCTGGACCTGTACGCCCCGAGGCGGTCATCGGCACGGGCGTAACCCTTCAACAAGGCGCGCATCACCTATTTCGGCCCGGAGCCCGAACACGGTGATCTTCCCGGCGGGGGAGCTGGGCCCAGCGCCTCTCGCTTTCTGCAAGGCGACTTGGCCGACCCCGCGACCGCGCGTCCGGCGCACCACGAGGTGGAGCGGGGCCGTGACTGACCTGCTGAGGCTGCTGTTCCAGAGTCATCTCGCGGTGAGGGGAACTCGACGGCGATCGGGCCCGCTTCATCGACCTGCCGTGCTGGTCGCAACACCGCTCGCGTGTGTGACGACAGCAGCCCGGGCGGGCGGACCTTTGTCCGCGCCGCCCGGGTGGGCATGTCCTCGAACGGTGTCGTTCCGTCGGAGAGACGCTGCTCGTCGGAGCCGTCAGACGACCATCCACTGGTAGTTCGCGCCGGTGGCGCAGGTCGACTGGTCCAGGGCCGCGCCGTTGGCGGTGGACGCCCCGGCGACCTCCAGGCACTTACCGCTGTTGACGTTGGTGTAGGTGACGTAGCCGCCGATCACCGGTGTCTTCGTCCACAGTTGGTGTGAGGCGCCGGTGCACGTCGACTGGACGGCCGCGGCGCCGTTGGCGGTGGAGGCGCCGGCGATCTGCAGGCACTTGCCGCTGTTGACGTTGACCAGTTGGTAGTTGGAGCCCACGGCGGTGGGTACCCACTGCTGGTTGGCCCCGGAATTGCAGTTGCCGGAGTTGACCGCCGCGCCGTCCGCCGTGCTCAGTGACCAGACGTCCGCACACTTGCCGCTGTTGCGGTTGAGCAGGTGGTTGTTGGCGGCTCCGAGCGGACTCGCGAGGACGGGCCAGCCGCCCGCGAAGGTCACCTGACGGATGTCGAGGGTCTCCTGCCCGGAATTGTCGCCGTCGTAGTAGTGGTAGGCGAGGAACTTGGACGAGCCGTCGTCGTAGGCGTCGGCGCCGCCCGCTGCGACCCTGGGGTAGGCACCGGTGAGGATGGTGGTTCCGCCGCCGGAGGCCATGTCCGTGCCGCTCTGGTCGAGGTAGGGGCCGGTGATGCTGGTGGACCGTCCGACCACGGTGTAGTAAGTGCTGTTGGTCCCGCTGCAGCACAGGCCCTTGGAACCGAAGAGGTAGTAGTAGCCACCGTTGAGGATGATCGTCGGGTTCTCGATGTCGATGGCGATGTGCCAGAGGTTGTTGTCGGTGGTGGACAGCTTGCCGGTGGCGGTGTCCAGGACGTGCATGTAGGTGCCGCTGCCGGTCCAGGAGCCCCAGGAGATGTACAGCCGGCCGTCGGGGCCCCAGTCGACGTTGGGGTCGATCGGGTAGTTGACGTCCGTGACCATGCCCTGGTCGGTCCACGGGCCCTCGATGTTCGTGGCCGTGGCCAGGCCCATCACGGCGTAGTTCGTGCCCCAGAGCGAACCGGCGTAGTACAGGTGGTACTTGCCGTTGAAGTACTTGATGTCGGGGGCCCAGATGTTCGGCGGGGTCGAGCCGAGCTTGCTGGTGATCCAGGACGGGGTCGTCCCCCAGACGTTGCCGACCTTCGTCCAGCCGGTTGCCGCTGTGCCGGCGCACGTCTTGCGGATGGTGATGGATCCGCTGGGATTGAGCGAGTCGTTCTCGAACCCGGTGGAGAAGCCGTAGTAGCAGCTGCCGACCTTGATGAGGCTCGGATCGTGCATACGGATGTCTCCGCTGAGTGCCTTCGCCTGGCCGGCGGTGACCAGAGCTATGACGGTCACGAGGGCGGCCAGGATCGCGGCGAGCGTGGGAGAGATACGCCGTCTGCGGATTCCGGGGTATGCGCCTCCGATGCGGTGGCTGACCATACGAGACTCCTTTGTTTCGCTGATGCGTGGGTGCGGGCGGGCGGCCGGTGTCCGGCCGTCGGCTCGCACAGGCCCGCAGACCTGTGGGGCCCGGTGCGTCCCCGTCCCTGCACCGCCGCCCGGGCTTGGGGGCGCCCGGACGGCGGTTGTTCAGAGGAGCGGCTGAGGCGTCGGTGAGCGGCCCCGGTCCGGGAGGCCGGGGCCGGCTGTCATGGCTTCTCACTTCCTCGACGGTGAGGGAAGGACGGCGGGCGGGGTCTGTGGCGCGGGAGCCGGTCATGTGCTCCGGCGCGGAACCGGAGCACATGGCCAGGCCTCTGCACGGCCGGTGCGGCTGCGGGGAGTGTCGCCGCGTGGGCCGGCATTCAAGAGCTGAGAGGCGGATTGATACGCTTCAATCGCTTCAGCGGTGAGAGGCTGGCACTCTCCGGGCAGGACGTCAAGGGCTCGCGCACTCATCCCGCAGGCCGCAGCGGGTTCTGTGCCGGGCGTCGCTGCTGGGGCGAAGCTCGTCGAGCGGGCATGCCTGAGGAGTGCGGCAGTTCGCGGAGCGGGCCGGCAAAGTGCCGTGACCTGTGCCTACGCGCCGGTGTCCACCGGGTTTCACGGCGCGTCGGACAACAGCGTTGGAGCGCTTTAACGCAAACGTGTATCCTGCGTCTGTTCATACCGGCCCGGCCCCCGTCCGGGCCGAACAAGACCGGAAGCCGAGGAGCGTCGTGGCAGCCGCAGGTCCGCGAGCAAATGGACACGCCGGTCCGAGCATGCAGGACGTCGCCAAGGCGGCGGGCGTCTCGCTCGGCACGGTTTCCAACGTCCTGAACCATCCGGCCAAGGTCAGCCCCGTGACGGCGCAGCGAGTGCGCGAGGCCATAAGCCGGCTGGGATTCGTGCGCAACGACGCGGCCCGGTCGCTGGCCTCGGGGTCGAACGACAGTGTCGGCATGGTGCTCGCGGACATCGAGAACTCCCTGTTCATCGACATGGCGCACGGAGCGCAGGAGGCGGCCCGCACGGCCGGTCTCAACCTGCTGCTCGCGAACACGACGTGCGACATGGGGCTCCAGGACGAGTACCTGGACGTTTTCGACGAGGCCCGGGTGACCGGCGTGCTGCTGGCCCCCATGGAGGACTCCACCGACGGCATCGCCCGGATGCGCTCGCACGGACGCCAGATCGTGCTCCTGAACTTCTCGCCGAAACCGGGCACCTGCTGCTCGGTGCTGGTCAACAACGAGCACGTGGGATATCTCGCGGCACGCCACCTCATCGACACCGGACGCACCAGGCTGGCGTACGTGGTCGCGCACGACGACTACCAGCCGGTCCGCGACCGGCGCAGAGGGGTGCGCGCGGCGGTCGAGGAGGCCGGTGCCCGCGTGACGCTTGAGGAGATCGACAGCGTCGGCCTGACCACCGCGCACGGGCACCTGGTCGGCAGGGCTCTCGCCGGGCGGGAGCCCGGCGACCTGCCCGACGGCCTCGTGGTCGTCGCCGACGAACTGGCCAACGGCATCATCCACGAACTGCACACGGTGGCGGGGATCGGCGTACCCGACCAGGTCGCTGTCGTCGGGTGCGAGAACAACCGGACGGCCGGTTCCGCGGCCGTGCCCCTGACCGCGGTGGACCTGCCGGGCCGGGCGATGGGACGCGAAGCGATGCGGTTGCTGATGGACGAGGTGGCCTCGGGCGCGCAGCACCGGCATGCCACCGTCGTACTCGAACCCGAACTGGTCGTCCGCGCCAGCACGCCGCACTGAGTCCGTAGTCCGCAGCCGTCGCCGCCCCGGTCGGGCTCGCCTTCCGGCGTGCCTGATTCCCGGCGTTGTGCCCACATTGCGATTCGGAAATACCGGCGAATCATCCTTGACATGGTCGCGTAGCGGGCCATAGGTTCCGGGGCAACATTGAAGCGCTTCAATGCGCTGTGCACCGCGAGGAGCAACCCCGTGCACCACACCCTCAAGCCCCGCACCCTTGCCGTCCTGGCAACCACCACCTCCGCCGGTCTTCTGCTGAGCGCCTGCGGCGGCACGGACTCGTCGAGCAGCGGCGCCTCGGAATACTCGCTCACCATCAACGACGACAACCACATCGTGCAGCAGCAGCTCAAGTCCCTGAGCACCGGCGCGTGCAAGGCGCAGAACACGGCTCTGCCGCTGAAGATCCAGACGCTGCCGATCAGCAACGTCGACCAGAAGGTGCAGCTTCTCGCCGGGCAGAACGCGCTGCCGGTGCAGTTCGCGGCGGGCGGCACTCCGGCGCTGACCAAGACCCTGGACAAGGCCGGGCAGGTCCTCGACCTGGAGAAGACGCTCAAGGATCTCGGTGTGTGGGACGACATCCAGCCGGCCGCCGTCAAGACGGTGGAGAACCTGTACGGCAAGTTCAACGTGATGCCGTACCAGTTCAACATCGAGGGCATCTGGTACAACAAGAAGCTCCTCGCCGCCCACGACATCGCCGTCCCGACCACGTACGACGAACTGGTCGCGGCGGCGGCGAAGCTGAAGAAGGCAGAAGTCATCCCCTTCTCCGCGGCCGGCAAGGAGGGGTGGCCCCTGACCCGTCTGGTCAGCAGCTACCTCTACCGTGAACTGGGCCCCGACGCCCTGCAGGCAGTCGCGGACGGCAAGGCCAAGCTGACCGATCCCGCGTACGTCAAGGCCGCTCAGGCCATCGCCGACCTCGGTAAGGCGGGCTACTTCGGCAAGGGCGTCGGATCCATCGACTACGACACCGCGGCGCAGCAGTTCCTGACCGGCAAGGCCGCCATGTTCTACATGGGCAGCTGGGCGCTGGGCGACCTCAACGACAAGGCCAAGAACAAGGTCGGCGCGGCCAACGTCGGATTCATGCCGTTCCCGACCGTGTCCGGTGGCAAGGGCTCCGCGGACCAGATCCCGGCCAACGTGGGCCTCCCGGTCGCCGTCTCGGCCAAGGCGTACAACCCCGAGGTCGGCGACTGGCTCGCCTGCACCGCCAAGAACTACGGCGCCGCCTCGCTCAAGGAGCAGGGCACGGTCTCCGGGTTCAAGCCCAACGGCGACACCGGCACACTGCCGGCGCTCACGCAGACGGTCCAGGACACCATCACGAAGACCACGACCAGCACCCTGTGGTTCGAGGCACTGTTCAACACCAAGGCGACCGCGACCAGCCAGACGAACGCCGCGCCGCTGGTCACCGGGTCCCTCTCCGCGAAGGACTTCATGAGCAAGGTCCAGGCGGACCTCGACAACGGCTGACCCGTCCGACCACCGCCACCCTCAGCCGTACCGACCCCTTCGAAAGAGCCGTCATGCGTTCAGTTCTGGGAGATCGCCGCGCCCTCGCCATCCTGCTGGGACCGGCCCTGCTCGTCTACACACTGGTGATGCTGGTGCCGATGGGCTGGTCCCTGGGATACACCTTTTTCAAAGGGAACGTCATCGAGGGATTCACCTTCGACGGGCTCGGCAACTTCGAGAAGCTGTGGCACGACCCGCAGGCGCACTCGGCGCTGTGGTTCACCTTCAAGTACGGGATCGTCGTCAGCGTCGGGCAGGTGCTCTGCGGCTACCTGCTCGCCCTGCTCTACGTGTTCGTCCTGCGCAAGTCGTCCGCGCTCATCCGCACCCTGGTGTTCTTCCCGGTGATCCTGCCCACGGTCGCCGTGGCCCTGATGTTCCAGAAACTCTTCGCCGTCGCGCCGCAGAACGGCCTGGCCAACACCGCCATCGAAGCGCTGGGCATCCCCCACGGCGACTGGTTCGCCACCGGTGGCGGAGCCTTCCTCGTCCTGGTCGTCATGGACGTGTGGCGCTCCATGGGCTTCTACGGCGTGCTCATCTACGCGGGACTGCTCGACATCCCCGAGGAGACCCTCGAGTCGGCGCGGATGGACGGCGCCACGGGATGGCGGCTGATCCGGCACATCGTCCTGCCGCTGTCCTGGCCGGTGGTGCTGGCGTCGGCCGTGTTCAGCATCAACGGCACGCTCAAGGTGTTCGACTCGGTCCTGGCCCTGACCAACGGCGGGCCGGGCAGCGACACGACACCCCTGACGCTGTACATGTTCCGCACCGCGTTCTCCTACGGCGACTACGGCTACGGCAGCACCATCGCCTCGCTGCTCACCGTCGTCTGCCTGGGCGTGTCCCTCATCATCTTCCGGTTCTCGCGACGCGACCTGACCAAGGGCTGAACCCCCATGACCGACACCCTGACAGCGCCGCCGCGGGGACGCCTCACCCGCCCGCCGAAGACCGCCCTCCCCAGGCGCCGGCACGCCCGGCGCCTGGTGCGCAACGCACTCGTGGCCCTGCTGCTGGTGATCGAGGTGGCTCCGCTGCTGTGGATGCTGCTGAGTTCCTTCAAGACCCAGTCCGAGTTCGTCAACGACCCCGCCTGGTCGCTCCCCAAGAGCTGGGGCCTGCACAACTACGCCGAGGCGTGGTCGACCGGGCACGTCGCCCTGTACATCCGCAACAGCCTCATGGCCACCGTGCCCTCCCTCGCACTCATCATCGTGCTCGGCGTCGCCGCCGGCTTCGCCCTGGAGGTGATGGTCTGGCGCGGACGTCACAAGGTCCTGCTGGCCTTCCTCGTCGGCATCATGGTGCCGAGCCAGATGATCCTGCTGCCGCTGTTCCGGATCTACTTCCAGGCAGGTCTGTCCGGGACACTGTGGCCGCTCGTCATCACCTACACCGCGGCCGGCCTTCCGCTGACCGTCTTCATGATGGCCACCTACTTCCGCTCGATCCCGCGCGAGGTGTTCGAAGCCGCCACCCTCGACGGGGCGAGCATCCTCGGAGCCTTCTGGCGGATCGCCTTCCCGATGGTCCGCAACGCCGTCTTCACCGTGGGGCTCGTGCAGTTCTTCTTCATCTGGAACGACCTGCTCATCTCACTCACCTTCACCACCGACGACGACCTGCGCACCATCCAGGTGGGCCTGCTCAACTTCACCGGACAGTACGGCGAGACGGCCTACGGACCGCTGTTCGCCGCGATCAGCATCAACGTGGTCGGCGCCCTGTTCCTGTACCTCCTCATCAACCAGCGCATCATCAAGGGCCTGACCGCCGGGGCGGTGAAGGGATGAACCACGTGTCGAACCCAGTGGTCGCCACACCGACCGCGGAACATCACCGGGAGCCGTTCGGCATCGGTGAGTCACAACCACGGATCTCCTGGAAGACCATCGCGCCGGCCGGTTGGAGCCAGCAGGCCTACCAGATCGAGATCGACCGCGCCGACGGCACGCACCTCACCGACTGGGTCATCTCCGAGGACTCCGTCCTCGTCGACTGGCCGGACCGGCCACTGACGTCGCGAGAGCCCGCCGAGATACGCGTCCGGGTCCGAGGCAGCGACGCCGGCGTCGGCGAGTGGAGCCCGGCCCTGCGCCTGGAGACGGGACTGCTGGAACCGGCGGACTGGAGCGCGCACGCCATCTCCCCGCAAGGCCGGCCGCTGGAGCGGTCCGACGGCGAGCGGCGCCCACCGCTGCTGCGCAAGGACTTCCAGACCGGCAAGGAGGTGGAGCGCGCGCGGCTGTACGTCACCGCCCATGGCCTGTACGAGATCGAGATCAACGGCCGCCGCGTCGGCGACCACACACTCGCCCCCGGCTGGACCAGCTACGACCATCGGCTGCGCTACCAGACCCACGACGTCACCGAACACCTGCGCGCCGGCGACAACACCATCGGCGCCTGGCTGGCCGACGGCTGGTACCGCGGACGGCTGGGCTTCGCCGGCGGCCATTCCGATCTCTACGGCGACCGACTCGCCCTCATCGCCCAACTCGAGATCGTCCACCGCGACGGAACCCGCACCACCATCGACACCGACTCCTCCTGGCGAGCGGCCCACGGTCCGATCGTGTCCTCAGGCCTGCTCGACGGTGAGACGTACGACGCCCGGGACGAGCAGCCGGGCTGGTCCAGTCCCGGATTCGGCGACAGCGACTGGGCAGCGGTCGACGTCGTCCCCCGCGACCCGCGGACGCTGGTCGCCCCCACCGGACCACCGGTGCGCTGCACCGAGGAGATCGCACCGGCCCAGGTGACCGCCCTCGACGCCGACCGTCTCCTGGTGGACTTCGGACAGAACCTCGTCGGCAGGATCCGTATCGACGTGACCGGGCCGGCCGGACACACGGTCGTCATCCGGCACGCCGAGGTGCTCCAGGACGGAGAGCTGTGCGTCCGCCCCCTGCGCGACGCCCTCTCCACCGACCGCTACGTGCTGCGGGGCGGGGACCAGGAGTCGTGGGAACCGCGCTTCACCATCCACGGGTTCCGCTACGCCGAGATCACCGGCTGGCGCGGCGGCGACCCCCGCCGTGACATCGTGGCCCGCGTCCACCACACCGACATGGCCAGGACCGGCTGGTTCGCCTGCTCCAACGACCAGGTGAACCGGCTCCACGAAAACATCGTGTGGAGTCTGCGCGGCAACTTCGTCGACCTTCCCACCGACTGCCCGCAACGCGACGAACGGCTCGGGTGGACCGGCGACATCCAGGTCTTCGCGCCCACCGCCGCCTTCCTGTACGACTGCCACGGGATGCTCGCCTCCTGGCTGCGCGATGTCGCCGTGGAGCAGCACGAGGACGGCACCGTGCCCTGGTACGTACCGGCCATCCCCGGTGGCCCGCAGTGGACACCCGCCCGACCCGGTGCCGGCTGGGGCGACGTGGTGGCACTGACCCCGTGGGCGCTCTACCAGGACTCCGGCGACACCGGGCTGCTGGCCACCCAGTACGACAGCGCACGCCGGTGGGTCGATCTCCTCACCGAACTCGCGGGCCCCTCGAACCTGTGGAACCACAGCTACCAGCTCGGCGACTGGCTCGACCCGTCCGCGCCCCCGGAGGACCCCGGCGCCGGTCGCACCGACCGCCACCTCATCGCCACCGCCTACTACGCCTGGTCCGCGCGGCACACGGCGTGGACCGCGGGCGTCCTCGGCCTCGGCGAAGACCGCCAACGCTACGAGGAGCTCGCGCACCGGGTGCGCCGGGCGTTCATCGACGCCTACGTACTGCCCTCCGGCCTGATGACCAGCGACACCCAGACCGCCTACGCCATCGCCCTCCAGTTCGACCTGCTTCCCGACCCGGCAGCCCGCACCACGGCGGGAGACCGTCTGGCCGAACTGGTCGCCGCAGGCGGACACACCATCCAGACCGGCTTCATCGGCACCCCCCTCGTGACACCCGCACTCAGCGCCACCCACCACACCGACACCGCCTACACCCTCCTCCTCCAACAGGACTGCCCCTCCTGGCTGTACGCGCTGAAGCACGACGCCACGACCATCTGGGAACGCTGGGACAGCATGCTCCCCGACGGCACCGTCAACCCGGGCGAGATGACCTCCTTCAACCACTACGCCCTCGGCGCGGTCGCCCAGTGGCTGCACACCACGGTCGCCGGCCTGACCGCCGCCGCACCCGGCTACCGGGACATCGTCTTCCGTCCCCGCCCGGGCGGCGGCATCACCTGGGCCGACGCCGCCCACGAGTCACCGTACGGCCGCGTGGCCATCCGCTGGGAGCTGCACGCCTCGGGCATGGAGGTGCACACCACGGTGCCCACCGGCACAACAGCACGGATCGAGTGGCCGGACGGGGACGTGACCACCTTGACGGCCGGCACCACCACGACATGGCAACCGCAGCGCCACACCGAACGGGTGTGACGGCCACGCCGACGAAGAAGCGCCCCTCGACGCCCGTGCGTCGAGGGGCGCTTCTTCCCCTACCCGTCCTTCGTCCGCCCTGGGGGCATGTCGTCGGGAGCGGTAGGGGATGACCCGTGGAGTCCGGCCGGTTCGCCAGTGCCGGGCATGGATTACGTAAGATCGTCACGGAAATGTCCCCGACGGCCGCGTGGCCATGGGGAGTTAGGTGGCGATGTGACTCCGCTGGTGAGCCGGGCGACAGAACTGGAACTTCTGGACTCGGTGCTCGACCGGACACTCGGCGAGGACGGCGGCTGCTCCGTCGTGGACCTCGCCGGGACTGCGGGCATCGGCAAGAGCCGGTTGATGGCCGAGTTCTGCCGACGGGCCCAGGCCCGGGGGATGACGGTGCTGCGCGGCCGGGCCACCGAGTACGAACAGCACATCCCCTACCAGCCGTTCAGTGACGCACTCGCCGACCACGACATGGAGTTGGCGGATCCGGGTGCCATGGACGCGCGCGGCGACCGCTTCGGGCTGCAGCGCGCCATCGCGAAGCTGCTCGTACGGATCGCCCGGTCCGGCCCCGGCCCCGGGCTCGTCGTGGCGTTGGACGATCTGCACTGGGCGGACCCGGCATCCCTGGAACTCCTCGACCACGTCGTCCGCCATCCCCCGAACGCCCCCGTCGTGATCGTCGTGGCCCGTCGCGACCGCCAGACCACGGCCTCCCTGGACGCCGCGCTCACCCGGGGCATCGATATGGGTACGGTGCTGCGGCTGAACCTCGGCCCCCTCGCCGAGCAGGCGTGTGTCGAGGTCCTGGCCCCCGGACTGGCACCCGGCATGCAGTCTGGCCGGGCCGCCGAGCTGTACGCCGCCAGTGACGGCAATCCGCTGTACTTCCTCGCCCTCCTCCAGGCCGGACAAGCAGGACGCGACGCCGGGCAGGAGGCACCCCCGCACTCAGCCGGACTCGGCTCCGTCCTGCTGGACGAACTGACCCCGCTGACCGCGGCACAGCGCCGGACCGCCGAGGCGGTGGCCGTCCTCGGCGACCGGGGCAGCACCGCCCTGCTGACCGTGGTGACCGGCCGGGACGAGGCCGAGGTCACCGCGGACCTGGGAGCACTGACCGACCGTGATCTCCTGCGTTCCGGGCCGGCTGGACGGTGGGCACTGCGCCATCCGGTACTACGAGCAGTCGTGCACGAGAGCACCCACCCCCTGGAACGCGTGCGCATGCACCGCCTCGCCGCGGACGCACTGGCCGCCGCGGGTGCGCCCGCCAGCGAACGCGCCCACCACGTCGAGCAGTCACTGACCGGCTGGGACCCGCAGGCCGTCGCCGTACTGTCCGAAGCGGCCGAGCGTTCCGCCGCCACCGCACCCGCGAGCAGCGCCCATTGGCTCGGCGTCGCCCTCACCCACCTGCCCGACCAGCCCCAACACACCACGCTGCGCCGCGATCTGATGCTGCGACGGGCCCGTGCCCTGGGCGTGAGCGGAGGACTGCGGGAGAGTCGGGACCTGCTGCACGAGGTGATCGCCATGTCACCGCCCGACGAGGCGGGGGCGGCACGAAGCGTGCGGGCCTCTGCCGTGACACTGTGCGCGGTGATGGAGCGTTACCTCGGGCGGTATGCCGAGGCGGTTGCTCTGCTGCGCCGCGAGCTCGCCCGGACACCGGGCCCGTCCGACGCCGACACGGTAGAAATCGGCCTGGAACTCGGATCGTCCGCGCCGCATGCCACCGCCTACCCCCAGGTGCGTGCCGACCTGGCCGACACCCTCGCCCTGGCCCGGTCGCTGGGCGATGAGGTCGCCCAGGCGGGCGCCCTCGGGATCGCGGCCCTCGGTGAGACGTACGAAGGCAACATGGGTGCCGCGCGGGAGACAAGCGACCGGGCCGCCGCCCTGGTCGACGCCCTTACCGATCACGACCTCGCGGGACTGTGCGAGCCGCTGGCCCGGCTCGGCTGGGCCGAGGCGTTCCTGGAAAGGTACGCCGATGCCGAGCGGCACGCCGATCGCGGCCTGGCCATCGCCCGGCGCGGCGGCCAGCTCTACGTCCTGCCGCACCTGCTGCTGTGCAAGGCATATGTTCAACTCCAGACCTTGCGAATGGACTCGGCCAGGGAACTCGCGGACGAGGCCGAGACGATAGCCCGTGGCATCGGCAGCGACGAACTGCTGGCCTTCGTCCTCACCAACAAGGCGTATACCCAGATGTTCGCCCTCCCGCCCGGCGACCAGGCCGCGCTGGCGGTGGCCGAGGAAGCCGTTGCCGCAGCAGGTACGCGTACCAACTGGTGGTCGTCCATCGCCTGGTGCGTACTCGCCCAGGCGGCGATGCACGCGGGTGATCCGCAGCGCGCCCGGGCCGCAGTCCTGCGTGGCGGAGGCGACGACCTGAACGCGCTTCACCCGTCCATGCGCCCGCTCATCCTGGAGATCCTCGTCAACTCCGCCATCCTGACCGGCGACACGGTAGCCGCCGCGACCTGGGCCGAGCGGGCCCGTAAGGAGGCGGAGCAGCTGAACCTGCCGTCGCAGCAGGCTTCAGCGCTGCGCAGCACCGCCCACTGTCTGGCCGCCGGCGGCGACACGGCAGCGGCCGCCGAGCTGTTCGAGGAGGCCGTGGACAGGACGGCCCGTGGGGGAGCGGTGCTGTGGGAAGCGTTCAGCCTGCTGTTCGGCGCACTCCTGACCGCCGCCGGCGATCCGGACCGCGCCCGCGCCATGTGGACACGCGCCCGACAGCTCGCCGAGGCCGGCGGCGCACATCAACTGACCGGCTTGGCCGACGCGTTCCACCCCCTCGTGTACGACGTGCCCCCGATCCAGCCTCCGGCCCCGGACCCGGGCCTGTCCGCCCGCGAACGCGAGATCGCCGCCCTGGTCGCCGACGGCCTGACCACCCCGGCCATCGCCGCCCGGCTCTTCCTCAGCCCCCGCACGGTCGAATCTCACCTCAGCCGCATCTACCGCAAGACCGGCGTCACTTCGCGAGCCGCCCTCGCCGTCCTCCAGACCAGACTCGAGCTGCGCGACACGACGACCGGGACTGCCGGACCCACCGGATCTTCGCCGTCACCGTCTTGATGGCCGGTCAGCCAGAGGTACGGAAGACGGCTTCTCCTTCCCACAGGCGGGAGAAGAGTTCGCCCGGGTTCAGCGATGCTTCGTCATCGTCGTCCTCGGCGAACACCTCGTCCACCAGGAGGGTGCGCAGGCACTTCTGCACGCCCTCGCCGTACCCCTGCCGGTAGTCGTCGATGTCGAAGTGGTGCTCCGCTTCCACGTGGGCCTGTACATCGTGGTCGTCCGAGATGACCAGGCGTCCCCGGATGGTGCGTGCCTCGAGGGTGTGGTCGTTGTAGCAGCCGTAGACGATGTCCGCCTCGATGTCGCCGCTGACGTGCATGTCGCCATCGGTGTACACCGCCTGGGCCGTCACGTCTCCGCCGACGACGATGCCCGAGGCCGGGCGAGAGTCCGCCAGACAGCCCTCGACGGTCAGGGAGCCGGTGACCACGAAGGTGCGCATCACCTGAAGGTTTCCCTGGACGACGAGGTCGCCGTGGTGGAAGAAGGCAGTACGCACTTCCTGCTCGCCCACCAGGGTCCGGGCTGTGCCCGTGGCGCCGAGGATCCTGCGGCACAGCTCCAGTACCCACACGAAACCGTCGGGGCCGCAGTTGCGCTTCAGTACGTCGACGAAGTGCTGGTAGCTGTCGTATGTCTCGTCCACGTGCCGTTGCAGCCTGGGATCGTCCTCGCCTTCGGCGCGCAGTTCCGCTGCGGCCCGGCGTACGGCGTCCATGTCGATGGGCAGTGGCCCGCCCTCGGTAGGGGGGTAGCGGACGTGTGCGGGTGCCCCTGCCGCTTCCAGCATGGGCACGATCTGCGACCGGGCACGTCGTTGATGGTCGTTGTACTGGTCCAGGCGCAGTGCGACGCCCAGCGGGGTCTGTCCGAGTTGGTTGACGGCAGCGGTGTCAGCGCCGCGCTGGAGCAGGAGTTCCACCAGTTGGGGCCGGGCCGAGCTCACGGTGGCGTGCAGAGGCGTGTTGCCGAGCCTGTCGGTGTCCGCCGTCGGTGCGCCGTGATCGAGCAGGAAGGCGTAGACCGGGGTGGCGGTGGTGCTGTGGTGCGCGAACGAACCGCCCATGACGTCCCCGCAGGGGCCGTCGAGACGGGCGCCGTGCTCGACCAGGAGCTCCAGTACCGCCACCGACCGGTCGACGGCGGCTTGCGTCGCGGTGTCGTTGAGCAGGACGGCCCGGGCGGCGGGCGTGACCCCGGTCCGGTCGCGGGCGTGCACATCCGCACCCGACTCCAACAGGGCACGCACCACTTCCAGGGACGGCAGCGGGTCCCTGTCCTGGTAAGGGGCTTGGACCGCCCGGTGCAAGGGGGTGGCCCCCTGCTCATCAGGCGCTGACACGTCGGCGCCCTCGGCCAGCAGGGCGCGGATCCTCGCAACCTGCTCCGGTGGCCGAGCGCCGTGCGCAGGGCTCACGGCGTGAAAGAGGTCGTCGTCCGTTCCCGTCATGGCCCGGACCGTATCCGACACCTACGACGCTCCGGGCCGGTGACGACGCCGGGGACGAAGGTTAGGTATCCGGTTGCGTGGTTTCACCGATCCACCCTCGACTCGCCCTGGAAAGCCCCGACGTTCGCGTCCCTGCCGGAAGGCGTGGAGCTCGAACGCACCTGCCGGGTCAGCTTTCTCCATCCGGTCAACGGCTCCCGAGCCGTGGCCTGTTCCGGCTGGTCCGCGAACTCCGTCGGGTGCGCTGCTCGGATTTGGTCCCAGGTCGTCGCGGGGCATTGACCCTGGGGACTGACCGTCAGGAACTTTTCGTACGGCACCTCGCGGAGAGGGACGCCGATTTCCGTCCAGTGGTCCTTGCCGGAGACTTCGTCCCATCCGTCGTTGGGCATCCGGATGTGGTCGCGTCGCGCGTCCTTGTTCTGGCTGGTGATCTGCAGGACGCCGGCATGGTGTTCGTGGGAGGTCACCACGATGCAGTAGTGCTGGGATTCCTCCCCGGTCCCTTCGCGGTAGGGGACCATGGCCAGCCAGATCTCGCCCGGCTCCGGTACGGTCGGCCGGCCCGGCCTGCCTGGCCTGTCCGCGGACTGCCGGCGCCGGGGTGGTAGGGCCGGACGTCTGCGGTCCCACCACCGCACGACGAGGAAGAACACCAGGGCCGTGAGCCCCGCCGCCGGGATCTCCAGCATCGAGGTGACCATCCACTTCGCGTAGGGATCCGCCGGCTCCTCCATCGTGGCGCGCAACGCCCCCGGCTCCACCTGCGACCGGGTCAACGCCACCGCTGCCGCGCAGAGACCCAGCAGCACGGCGGTACGGGCGAGCAGCAGCCACCACCGGAAGGACTGGCCGCGGCCGGCCACCCAGGCCACAACGACCGCGGTCAGCAGGGATATCCCCGCCAGGATCGGAAGCGCAGTTCCGTCGACGTGCTGCGGAGGCGACTGCGCGGCCATGAGCCCGGGGACGACGACCGGAACCAGGAGGAGGTGTCCGACCAGATACCACTTGAACAGGAGCGCAACTGTCAGAAGACACGACTGCTCACGACGACGGCGCACAGACCCCCCAAACCGCACATGATCACAGAAAGCGAACCTGGCTGGACACTCAGCCTGCGACCGCCTCGACCTTGGAGATCTGAGCGGACAGCACTTCCTCAGGCAGCTCGGCTGTGTAGTGGCCGAAGGCCGCCACAGTGGCCCCGATGCGTACCACCGTGGTCCAGATCGGGATCGAGCCCGCCGCGGACGTTCTGTACGCCACCGCCTCGTCGCCCGCGTCCGGTGCGTCGGCCGCCGCGACGGCCTGGTGCCCGCCGTTCTCGTACCCCGCGCAATCCTTGGCCGCTGTTCTCAGCTGCGCGAGGACGCGCTCGGCACCGGCCTGGTCAAGGGCGAAGAGTTTGATCTCCACCCCGATCTGGTCGCCGGACTGTCCCGATGCCGAAGACCCCACGGCAACGCTGTACCGGAACGCCTTTGCCTGCGGTTCGAGCTTGCCCACGGCGATGTTCAACAGCGGCTGGCACTCGGCGGGGGAAACCCTCTTCGCAGCGCCCTCGGGAGCGGGCATACCCGCCATCTCCTCAGACATCTGAAACTCGCTCAGATCCGCATCGACCAGGACAGCGGCCTGCAACTGAGCGTCGCTCAGAGCCTTGGCCGACGTCCGGGGCCCAGCCGACGCCTGGCGCTTCTCACCCTCCACAGATGCGGAAGCCGACACGGCAGCCTGTGAGGTCGTTTCCTCCGCCGTGTCGCCTGAGACCTCGGTCCCACCGCCGCACGCGCTCAGCACCGTCAACGAAAGCACCCACACAGCCGCCGCAGCGCACCGTACCCGCACCGTTCACCCGCGTTCTCTCCACTCGGTCACCCCGGAGGCGTCCAGGGCCCGGTGACAACGCTTCCGCACGCTCGGTCCGAAGGCTTCGGTGAAAGTACGCAATCGCCTACCTAACTCGTGAGCTGGGGACTCCTTGGACCCGACCCCGATTCGCAGACCGTCTAGCCTGGGCCGGTGAGCACTCCCACCTCGCTGTTGCGGGCCTTTCGGCCTCAAGTCCAAGAGCGTCTCTACGACTTCTACGAAGAGCTGCGGAACGCCGACGACCTGTTCTGGGACCGCAGCCTGCGCGCGTGGGTCGCGACCGGGCACTCCGTGGTCAGCAAAGCGGCGGGTGACCCGGGGCTGTCCTCGGTGCGCTATCCCGACATCGAGGCCGTACCCGAGGAACTGCGGCCGCTGGCCCGGGTTCTGAGCCGGCAGATGCTCTACAACGACGCCCCCGACCACCCCCGGCTACGGGCCCTGATCAGCAAGGCCTTCAGCCCTCGGGCAGTGCAGACACTGCGCGGCAGGGTCGTCGAAGCCGTCGACCGGATCATCACCCACGCGGCGCCGACCGGGCGGATGGACATCGTCGCGGACCTCGCCCGCCCTCTGCCTCTGACCATCATCTGCGACCTCCTCGACGTACCGCAGCAGGACCGCGCCGCCCTCGCCTCCTGGTCCGAGCCGATCGCCGAGGCCATAGGCAACTCCCGGCTGGATGCCGACCGCAACCGCGAGGCCTCGCAGAGCATGACGGACATGCTCGCCTACTTCCGCGAACTCCTCACCCGCCACGACACCCCGCCGGCGCCCCACACGCTCCGCGCCCTGGTGGGCGCACAGGCGGAGAACACCGACCAGGACTTCGACGAACTCCTCGCCAACTGCGCCCTGCTCCTGATCGCCGGCCACGAGACCACCACCCACTTCATCGGCAACGCCACCCTCGCCCTGCTCCGCCACCCGCACGCGGCCGACCAACTGCGCGGCCGGCCCGATCTGATGCCTGCCGCGGTCGAGGAACTCCTGCGCTACGACGCCCCGGTACAGCTGATGCTGCGCAGGGCGCGCCGCGACCTCGACCTGGCGGGCCGCACCATCGCCGAAGGGCAGACGGTGCTCCTGGTGGGCGGTGCCGCGAACCGGGACCCGGCGGTGTTTCCCGATCCCCATGTGCTGGACTTCGAACGGCCCGGCGGACGGCACATGGCGTTCGGACACGGTCCGCACTTCTGCCTCGGCGCGGCCCTGGCCCGGCTGGAAGGCGCGGTCGTCCTGGAAGCACTCCTGACCCGGCTCCCCGGCCTGCGGCTCGACGGCGCCGCCCCGCAGTGGCAGCGCAGCCTCAACTTCCGCGGGCTCACCCGCCTGGACGTCGCCTTCACCCCGACGTCGGACGATCACGGCAGCGTCACCCAGGCCGGGCCGGGCACCAGTTCCCCGTACGGCGTCGGCTCCGCGACGCATGTCGGCGTCTGCCCCGTCAGCTCGGGGCCCGGCCGCGACACGGGCGCCTGATCGCAGCTCGGAGATCGATGAGCGCCTGCTTGAGCTGGGGAGACGCCCCGTCGTAGAGGAGTTGGCCGTGTTTCGGGCGGGGAATGACCGGCAAGTGCGCCAGCCCAAGGTCCAGTTGGACGCCCTCCGAGGAGGTCGTCTCATGAATCGAGCGGAGCCGTCGGGCGTTGCCGGGCGGGGAACGGGGCGGCTGACATGAGCGAGGGGATGGCATGGATCGCCGGCGGCTGGCTGCTGGCGTTGGCCGGGTTCAACGGGGCGCTGTTCGTGTCCTTCCGCAGGCGGACGCGATCCGAGCGACGGTTCCTCGCGGAGAGCGACGGCGCGGATGTGGACCCGATCCAGGCGGCCTGGTGGCTCGGCGCCTCCTGGGAGAACGCGCCGGCACAGCAGGAGTGGTACGCCGCCGAGGTGGCCGTACGCCTGCTGATCGCGGCCGGAGACGCCGAGGTCGACAAGGACGGCCGGGTCACCCTGACGCCCGGGCGGTCCCGATCACTCGCGGACCCGGTGCTCGCGGCACTCGTGGCCGGCATGCGCCGACACGGGAGCGCCACGGTCCTGCAACTCCGCACCGAGCCGCGCTTCAAGAGGTTCCGGACGGTCCTGGAGGCCCGTCGCGCCCCCCTGCGCGAACGATTCGGCAGGTACCGCGTGCCTGCTGCGACCGCCGCCTTCACGGTGGCGTTCGGCATGTCCATGCACGCGATGATCGCGCGCCACGGGGTGCCGGGGCTGCCCGACCAGGACCCGGGGTGGTGGACGACCGTGTGGATGGCGGTGTGGGCCGCCCTGGCGCCTCTCGCGGGGCTGTGGCCGCCGGAGATGTCCCGTCCCTGGCCCCGATTCACCCGCCGCTGCCGCGCCGCCGTCTCGCAGGCGCTGGCCGATGAGAGCTTCGAGACCGATTTCAGGGTCTCGCTGGCCGTGTTCTCCAAGCCCGGTCGGGGTAAGGGGAAGTCCGGTGCGGGCCGCCGCCGACCCTCGCAGTCACCCCGCTCCCGCAAGGGACCGGGAGAGGTCGACGACGACATCGGCGGCCTGGCGGACGTGGATACGTACGGCGGTGGTGACGGCGGCGACTTCGGGGGCGGCGACTGACCTGGCGAGCATGCCCTGGCGCCCAGGCAGGGCGGCCGCCCGGCAGGGGACAGCACGATCCCTTGCCAGGGGGCCACTCGCATCGGTGGTCAGCAGGACTCCAAGCTGATGGGCGAGACGTAGAGCGCGGACAGCACTCCGGCTCCGGCAACCTCGATCGGGACAGGGGCTGTCGAATCGGTCAGCTTCAGGCCGGACGGCAGGTACTCCTGCGGAATGTCTTCGCCGAGGTAGACCACCGAAAGCGAGCCCTGGCAGTCGGAGCCTCCCGGCGGCGCGGTGTCGGGGGCTCTGCCGTCCTGCGGGCCGGCTTTGACGGAGGTGACGCTGATCGGCGTGTACTGGTACTCGTAGCGGGCCGGGGTGACGATGGTCTCCTCGCTCGTCTTCTTGAACTCGATCCAGTAGCGGGCGAGCTTGACCGTGACTGCCTTGCAGGGCCTCTGGATCGCCTCCGGGGTGAAGTTCAGGCCGGAGGCGTCCAGGGTCAAGCCCGTGGACTGGTATGCGCCGCTGCTGCTGGGCAGTTCCTTGAGATAGTCGGTGAGTTTTTCGACGCTCATGCCAGTGGTCTTCACGCACTGTGTGGGCGCGGCCGTCGTCAGGCTCGGCGTCGGAGTGGTCGGGTCGGGAGCAGCCGTGTAGTGAGCGAGCTCAGACGGGGAAGCGGTTGCCGTCGCCTTGGCGGTCGGTTTGTCGTCCGAACATCCCGAGACTGTGAGCAGCGCTGCCACTGCCGCGGCCGGTATGACGAACGTGCGTGCGCTTCCCATGAGTTCCCCCGCCTGCTTCGAGACTGCTTTCCCTCACCGGGCGGACCTGCAGGGCCGGATGAGGAGGTCCACCAGCGAGTCGGTTCGGGAACGGAGCCGTGTGCTCACAAGCAATCGACCATGCTGCCTGCCACAGCGTCACACACGCCGTCGCCCCTCGCACGCGCCGCGTGCCGCTTGCGGTGAAAGCCCGTAGAGGATTGCGTAGTTCTACTGAAACAGGTCAGGTCTGCTTCGTCTTCGTCGTCCGGGTTCTCGAATTTCGGTGCGGGTGCGCCTTGCGTCAGCTCCACTGGGCGGTTGCACAGCGTGACCTGAGTGGCTGGTCCTCGCGGTCCTCCACGGTTCGGTACGTGGTGTTGGCCGCCTTCGCGACCGGTTGGACAGCCGTCGAGCGTCGGGCGCCCTCGCCGATGGTCGATCTCTGCATGCCGGCACGGCACGAGGTGGGGAAGTCCTGTGCGCTGACGTTCGTGAACTGCGTCGGCACCGCGATGCCGGTCTACCTCGTCCGGCAGCTGCTCGCGTGCCTGCCCACGCGTACGGGTTCGGGGCAGGCGCCACCGAGATCGGCTTCTACCTGCGGCCCGGCGCCGTGGCCGCTTCGCCGGCCGGACCGATCAGCGGACTCGGGACGCGGCGCCACGGCTCGCGTGCCGTCGGCACCGCCGGGATCGCCCTCCTGACTGCCGGCCTGATCGCGATGGCCGCCGCGGACACTGAGATCTGGCACCTCGCCATCGGCAAGATGATGATCGCGCGGGCCAACGGCCTGTGCATCACCGCGATAGTGACCAGCACCGCCACGTCCGTCGACCGAGGCGACACCGCTATCGCCACCAGCCTGGTCCTGGTGACTCGCGTGCGCGGTGTCGGGTGTCCAGGCCGGCGATGCGATCCTCACCGCCACCACCCCCGCCGGGTCGGACGTCCCGGCCGAATCAGCCTTCGGCACCGGCTTCGCCATCGTCGGCGGCTTCACGGCGCTGTCCCTGCTTGTCGCGTGCACCATGAGCAAAGGAGGCAAGGAATGACCCACGCCGTTCTGTCGAGGCATATCAACACCATGGCGAGGGGCAGGGTCCTGATATCCGGGGCCGGCATCGAGGGGCCTGCCCTCGCGTTCTGGCTGAACCGCTACGGCTTCACGGTCACGGTGGTCGAGAAGGCGAGCGCACTGCACGGCGGCGGTTACCCCATCGACGTGCGCGGCACCGCACTCGAGGTCGTCCGCAGGATGGGCATCCTGCCGCAACTGCGGAACGCACAGATCGACCTGCGCCTGCTGACCTTCCTCGACGCGGACGGCGCCGCGGTCAACCCGCACACCGTGATCGGCGGTGTAGCCGGACGCGACCTTGATGTACTGCGTATGCCCCGCTGGTCCAAGGGCAGGGTCACGCTCGTGGGCGACGCCGCGTACGCGCCCTCGTTCCTCACCCGACAGGGCTCCGGCGCAGACATTGCCGCCTACGAACACGACATCCGTGAGTTCGTGACGGTGAACCAGGACCAGGTCGGCGAGGGCGACGCCATATTCCTCCCCACCACCGCCCGAGCCGTGGAGCAGCGCAACGACATGCTGCGCAGCCTCAGCGTCATGCCTTCCGGAGAGGGCCGACCGGCCCATTCCGCCCTCACCCTGCCCGAGTTCACGCCCGTGACGTGAGCGAAGCCGGCGGTGAACTGTCCAGTGGGCCGTGCCTCATGGAGTCGCCAGCACCGCGATGAATCCGGCCAGTGCCGCCAGCAGCCCGAGCCACACCAGCATGCATGCCGCCTTCGGAGCCTTCTTCGTGAAGCGCTCCGCCACCTGGTACATCACGGAGATGATGAGTAGCGCAGCCGTGACGTGCAACAGCACCGCCAGGCTCACCCCGACGACCGCGCCGGCCTTCCAGAAGCGTCCCCAGGTCACCGCCCAGCCCACCGAGAACACGATTGCCGCCGTCACTCCGCCGACGAGTTCCTCCCACCACGGCCGGTTCCCCATCCACCACAGATCGCCGAGCCAGGAGATCTCGACGTCGAAAAGGTCGATGGTCGCCCAGGTGCCGAGCAGCAGGATTCCCAAGCCGGTCAGGCCCACGATCAGGCGGTAGCGCCACTTCAGCCACGTCGGCCAGTTCGTTCCCTCACCGCGCCACATGGTCGACATCGTCACCGCTGACCAGATCAGCCACCGCCGGATCAGCGCAGTGCCGGCGTCCGCCATCGCATCGCGCAGTACGCGGTCGGCTTCCGCACGCCGCACGACCTTGCCGTCGGTCGAGATGTACTCCGGGACACCCTCCGGGTGGCTCAGTCCGTCGTGCAGCAACGTGGCCGGGAGATGCTCGCCGGTCTTCGGCACGAGCCAGGTGAGAAACGCGGGAACCGAGGTCAGGTCGGTGCAGAAAGTACCGGTCTCCCGCGGCACCAGGAGCTCGCCCAGGTGCCGGTCGCGGTATGCGATGCGGCGCTGCATCATGAAGTACTCGTGGCGGCCCACGATGACCCGCTCGAGTTCGATACGGGCATCGGAGCCGGGGTCGGGCAGGACTTCCGGTTGTCCCGCCGAAGCGTCCATGCCACCGTCGTAGAACCGGCGCGGTTCCTGGGCGATCGGGCCACCTTCGCCAGATACAGCCATGAGCGCCTCCTTCGTGCCAGACCGGTTCCTGTTCCAATCCTTCCGACGGGTGACTGCCGCTACTCATTTTCCCCGTGGTCAGTCACCCGGAAGTGTCCATCGGCTCCCTGCGCCAACTGCGCGCCCGGGTGGGTCAGGCATCCTGCCCCGCGACCGTGCGGAGCGCGAAGTCATTGCCGCCAAAAGCCAGTTGTGATCGTCCCCTTGATGGGGAAGGGTCTGTGGTCATGGAGTTCTTCTGCTACCACCGTGATAGGCCCGGTTCCCTGGCGTTGCGCGAGGAGTTGCTGGAGGAGCACTGGTCCTACATGGACCGGTACGCGAAGGAGCTGATCGCTCGCGGCCCGACCTTCGCCGATGACGGTGAAACCCCCACCGGCAGCGTGCACATCGTCGACCTGCCCGATCCCGCCGCCGCCCGGGCGTTCGCCTTCGACGAGCCCAACTACCAGGCCGGCGCGTACCGGGACGTGCTGCTGCGCCGGTGGCGCAACGTGCTGGGGCGCACCATGTGGGACTTCCCCGGCGGCCGGACCGATGGCAACCGCTACCTGGTGCTCGGCCTCGGCGAGGGCCCGGCCGCCGACCTCGCCCTGCCGCAGGACCGGGACGAGCTGGTCGCGTACGGGCCGTTGCTGTCCGACGACGGCGACACCTGGCTGGGTACGGCGGTGCTGCTCAGGGCCCCGGACCCGGACACGGCACGCGCCGTCCTGACTCCCGGACGGTACGCGGACATCGAGGTCCACGACTGGGAGTTCGGCGGGCGCCGATGAGGCACGAAGGCACCGGGCTGATGTCGTCTCCGGTCCACGTCTACCTGGGACAGGAGCGGTGACGGTGGCGCTGCGGGCGGTTCCACTGGTGGGCGGGCCGGTGGAGTTACGGGGTGCGCTGGACCTGGAGACCACACAGGCAGGGGTGATGCCTCGCCGGCTGCCCGCGTGGACCAAGGAGCAGTACCAGGACCCGTCGGTCTACGGGGTGACCCTGATGCCTTCGGGCGTGCGGCTGGTGTTCCGCACTGATGCGCGCGCATTGGAGGTGGAGGTACTCACCTCCACCGGCCAGCTCGACTCCGACCCCTATCCCCGCCCGACCGGGATGCTGGAGTTGCTGGTGGACGGCGCCTTGGCCGGACGTCAGCAGGCGCCGGTGGGCAACGTGCTGCGGATGGCGGGCCCCGGGGCCGTACAGCGGCTCATTCCGGGCGAGCCAGGGACCGTACGCTTCGCCGGGCTGCCGGCCGGCATGAAGAGCGTCGAGTTGTGGCTACCACAGCAGACCCCAACGGAACTGGTGGCACTGCGCGCTGACGGCGACGTGCTGGCACCGCTGCCGGACGGGCGGCGCCGCTGGGTGCACCACGGCAGTTCCCTCAGCCACTGCATCGAGGCCGACGGCCCGACCGGGACCTGGCCGGTGGTGGCAGCCGCGCTCGGAGGGGTGGAGGTGATCAACCTCAGCCAGGCGGGCAACGCGCTGCTCGATCCTTACGTCGCCCGGACGATCCGCGATACGCCCGCTGACCTGATCAGCCTCAAGGTGGGCATCAACATCGTGAGCCTGTCCGCCTTCCGGCGGCGGACGTTCGGCCCGGCGGTACACGGGTTCCTGGACACGATCCGGGACGGACACCCGGACACCCCGCTGCTGTTGGTCTCTCCGGTGAGCTGTCCGGCCCTGGAGGAGGCTCCCGGGCCGACCGCGACCGGCCCGGACGGGAGACTCGTTGCCCTGGGCGACCCGGCCGATGTGGCAGGCGGGGCATTGTCGCTGGCGGTCGTCCGTGCCGAGCTGGCCCGGATCGCTGCGGCACGACAGGCGTCCGATCCTCATCTCCACCATCTCGACGGACGCGAGCTGCTCGGCCCCGACGAGGTAGATGACCTGGCCGACGGCCTTCACCCCACCGCCGCCGCATACCGTCGGATAGGCAAGCGCTTTGCGGCTCACGCCTTCGCGGCCGACGGTCCTTTCCGCTGAGACAGTTGGGCTTCGCACCGGAGCGAGGACTTTGAGATCGCCGTGGAGGTTCGGGTCGGCGGCGGAGGCCCCACACGAATGATCACCGGAGTCACCAGGGAGCCCGCAGGATGACCGGCACCACGCAGGCCCCTGGCGGGTCGGCTGCAGTCGACGATGCAGTACGCAGCGTCACGCGCCCGTTCTACGTATACGCCGTGCTCGCCAACTCGCTGTTCCAGCGTGGCGTATTCGTCATCTTCCTCTATCAGCGAGGCTTCTCCGCCGGGCAAGTGGCCCTCCTGCAGACACTGCTCTACCTGGTCAGCGGACTCGCGGAAGTGCCGACGGGAGTCATCGCCGACCGAATCGGCAGGCGTGCCGGCATCGTGATCGGCCAGATGCTGATAGCTGGATGCCTGTTCGGCCAGGCGACGTTCTCCAACTACTGGGTGTTCCTGGCGCTGTTCGTCGGCCAGGGCGTGGGCATGGCATGTGTGTCCGGCTCGGACACCGCCCTGCTGTACGACCTGCTCGTGCGTCGTGGCGCAACGGCCGGCTACATCAAGATCAAGTCCCGGTTCACCATGCTCGGGACGGTCACCTCGGGAGCCGCCATCGTCCTCGGCGGCCAACTGCAGCAGATCTCCTGGGGAGTCGTCTACGGCGGTTCGGCGGCGTGCCTCGCCCTGGCCGTGGTGGTGCTGATGTCACGGGTGCCCGAGATCCGCGGCGCGGACGCGGTGGACGAGCAGGAGGGAGCCGAGGGGCACGGCGACGCCACAGCATGGCGGGCGATGCTCCGGGTCGCCACGCCGGCGCTCGTGACGCTTGCCGTGGTGTCCGGATTGATGCATGCGACTTTGACGCCGTACATCATCTTTACGCAGAAGACCCTCTCCGATCAGGGAGCGGGCACCGCATGGGTCAGCGTGGTCATATCGGCGGGATTCTTCGCCGGCGGGCTCACTCCGCTGCTGTCGGACCGCGCGGACCGGCGCATCGGGTATCGGGTCATCGTCCCGGTGTCCCTCCTGACGCTCGCCGCGGCACTGGCCCTGAGCGGCCTCGGCCTTGTCTGGGTCACCATCGCCGCGTTCCTGGCCCTGGTCGGGATTCCCGAGATCACCGCCGTGATCGTGGACAACGTGTTCAACGAGGCCGTGCCGTCGCGCCACCGGGCGAGCCTGCTGTCGATGATCGCATTCGTGGAGTCGGCACTCATCGGCATCGGCTATCTCGTCCTCGGCGCGCTCATGGACGGGCTGGGCTCCGGTGTGGGCATGGCCGCCTACGCCGCGGTCCCCCTGTTGGCCTGTCTCCTGTGGCTTCCGGTGCTCTTCCGAGGGGCGCGGGTGACCACCGAGGTCGAGAAGCCCGTCGACCAAGAGGCATCCTGAAGCAGACCATCTCGAGCAACGCCCCTGCCCGATGGCAGGGGCGTTGCTCGTTGACACGGTGCCGAGTGGCGGGTTACCAGCGATACCAGCGGCCCCTGCGGCCACCTGTGTCCGCGGAGCGCATGACGAAGCCCAGCAGCCAGACGGCCAGCACGATGACCGCGATCCACCACAGTGCCTTCAGAGCGAAACCCGCGCCGAAGAGAACCAGAGCCAGCAGAAGAACGAGAAGCAGGGGAACCATAGTTATCAACCTCCGTAGCTCCTAGTGCCCGGCGAATTCAGGAACACGCGGTTGATTTCCTTGGTTTATCCAGTGCCTGTGCGGGCACTCAACCCAGTTTCTCCCGGCGTTACCCGGCAGGCCGAGTGGGCTTCCAGGTTCCGCTTCAACTCCACGGGCAGGACAACGCGTGAGGAATAGCGAGAACAGGGTACTGCGGCCCTGTATCTCGCTGTGGTGCGACAATTCCTTCCCTGTCCAACGGTTTTTCTCCGAACCCGTAGAGAGCGGTGGTGGAATGCGGCACAAGGGTGCATCGATGGATGAGGCAATAGGAGGAGTGCGAGCCTTCTCTGCGGTCTCGATCGCCGGAGGGATGTGTGCGTGCGTTGCAGGAATTCTTACTGGCGATGTTGTGCCGATCCCGCTCGGAGTGATCGCCGCAGTCAGCGGAGTGGTTCTGGCGGTCTTCGCCGTCCTGGCCCATCGGAAGACTCGTTCCTGACGGAGCAGTTCCCCGCGCCGCTATGGGAGCTGTGCCGGCACCCGACCGTCCGGGGAACGGCGGCGAATCTCAGCGTCCAGGACGAGGCCCTCGGATGTGACCGGAAGCAATCAGAAGCATGGCCGTTCACCGTCGGCGAGCGGCTCGAACCCCATCAGGTTCGCGACCGTGCTGAGCGGCTGTTCGCAGCGAGGTGACGACAGCGGTGATCGTGGGGTTCGCCGTGTTGGTGCGGCGGGTCGCGGCGAACAGCGAGCGGTGGATCGGGTGGTCCTCGATGGGCGAGGTGCGGATCCCGGCTGTGGTCGGGTCGACGGCGGTTCGGCCTGATCTCCGCAGGCCGGCTCGCCGGACGGGCCGTGATGCCGGCAGAGGCTGTCGCCGCTTGCCACGCCGAGGCGAGCCGGCAGTGGGCACGCACCCACATCTCCGGTGACGTCGGCGTGGAGCACTTCAACCGGCTGGCGCAGCAGCTGATCGACGCCGCCGACGCGGACGCACTGCCGCTGTTCGCCGGCCGGCGCGCACAGCCCTGCCCCGACAAGGACCCCGTCGGTGCGGCCATGCCGCGCATCCACGTGCTGCGAGAGCACCGCGGCGCCTGCCACCTGGCCGCGGTACGCCTGTCCGGACCGAGCGCCCAGGCGGCCGTGGTCATCAACCTCGGCACCGAGCAGGCAGCCCACTACGGCTGGGAAGCACCAGTCCCCGCAACGGCGGCCCTCCTCCCGCAAGGGCAACGTGCCGAACGACTCACCACCGAGCTGCAGGCACCGCTCTGCGCCACCCTGACCACCGGGCAGCGCACCGAATTCGCCCAACTCGTCAGCGGGTTGACCATGTCGTCGCCCCTGACTCGGTAGAGGCGCTGTCGCGGCTCTGGTACACGCCCATGAACGCTGTGCGCCCAGATCGTGCTCCCTGCGGTCGGCTGGTACAGACGGTGTACCTCTCGGCCCGAGGCGCGGGCCGTCCGCAGACCCACGTCAGCGGCACCATGCGCCGGCCGCGCCGCTACCACTGCGGCTCAATCGACGTGACGTCGCCACAGTCCCACCGAGTCGTCCCAGCGGATCGTGACGGTTCCTCCTGCGGGGTCCGGGGCAGCGAGCGTTTCCAGGTCGGTCAGGGTGAGCGCGTGCAGCGCTTCGTCGTCGAGGCGGCCGGTGCGCAGTTCGAGGTGTGTGCCTGACTGGGGGTCTTGCAGGACGTAGAAGACCGGGCCGGAAGGGGGAGGGGTCGTGGCCCGCTGGTCGCTGTGCAGCAGTCGGCTGATGAGGGAGCGGGCGGCGCCGTAGGCTTCCTCGGCTGCCTTGGTGGCGAGTGCTTGGATGAACGGGACGAGTGCCGTGGTCACGACGGCGGTCGCCACGATCGTGTGCGTGGGCTCTCCACGAAACTGGGGCGGGGGCGGCTCGACGTGCTGGAGGTCGGCGGGGACGGGTTTGTGCTGGCTTCGAAGCACCTCACGTAGCAGGTACCTGGCGGAGGCCCCATGTCCGGTCGAGGCGTCTGCGGTGGCGACGGCGCGCCGGTATACATCCTCCGCCTCTTCCAGTCTGCCCTGTTGTTCCAGAGCTCGTCCCTGAAGGAGTGGCGAGGCGTCGTCCCCGAGTTCGGCGGCTCGGGCGTACCAGCGCACCTCGGCGTCGGTATCCCCGTTCCTGCCGGCTTGTATCGCCAGGTAGTTGGCGGACAAGGCATCCCCAGCTGCGGCGAGTTCGCGTAGCAGCGCCTCTCGGTGGCGTCCGCGGTAGTCGGCCATGTTGGCCATGTGGCCCTCAGTGGCGGCGGCGCGCCGGAACCACTGATCGACCTCGGGCCTGCGGTCGGAGCCATAGAGCCTCCGGCCCGCATCCAGCCACGCGAGTCGGATGCGGGCCTCGCGGTGCCCGGCACGGGTTGCGGCCGTCAGCCAATGCCGCGCTTCCTGCGCCTTGTCGTCCACCGCCAGCAGCGCACGGCCGAGGCGCCAGCTGGCGAAGATGTCACCACGCTCAGCAGCGGTTCGGAGCAGAGTTTCCTCCTGAGCCGAGAGCACCAACTCCGGCATGGGACGACTCCACGTCCCATCGTCGTGCCTTCGCTTGCGCGTCATGTGCACGACCATAGTCTCGAGCCTGAAGGGAGTGTGTGCTCCAAGTCGGCATCCCCGGTGCCGGGCAGGTCGTCGACGGTGCGTTGCACCGGCGACCGCGACGAGCCCGTCCGGCTGGAACTGGCCCCGTGTCCGAGGGGAGCGAGATCAGGCGTTGAGTGCGTCGATGAGCGCCTTGGTGACGTCCTCCGTGGAGGCCGTGCCGCCGACGTCGCGGGTGAGGATGCCGGCGCCCGTCGTCGTCTCGATCGCCTTCTGCAGTCGGGCCGCCTGGTCGGGCAGGCCGAAGTGCTCCAGCATCAGGGCGGCGCTGCCGACCGCACCGATCGGGTTGGCCAGGCCCTGTCCGGCGATGTCCGGTGCGGAGCCGTGGACCGGCTCGAACATGCTGGGGAAGCGGCGTTCGGGGTTGAGGTTGGCGCTGGCGGCGAGGCCCAGGCTGCCGGCCAGCGCGCTGCCGAGGTCGGAGAGGATGTCGGCGTTGAGGTTGGAGGCGACGACGACGGAGAGGTCCTCCGGCTTCAGTACGAACTTCGCGGACATCGCGTCGACCAGAACGCTCTCCGTCTCCACGTCCGGGTAGTCGAGAGCGACGCGCTTGAAGACGTCGTCCCACAGGACCATGCCGTACTGCTGCGCGTTGCTCTTCGTCACCGACGAGACCTTGCGACGGCTGCGGGTACGGGCGAGGTCGAAGGCGAACCGCATGATCCGCTCGCAGCCCACTTCGGTGAACAGAGCGGACTGGACGGCGACTTCACCGCCAGGGCCGCGGCCGCCGAGATTGCGGCCGCCCAGCCCGGCGTATTCGCCCTCGCTGTTCTCGCGGACGACGACCCAGTCCAGCTCGGTGTCGTCGGCCTTGCGCAGCGGGCTCTGCACGCCGGGCAGGAAGTGCACGGGGCGGACGTTGGCCCACTGGTCGAAGTTCTGGCAGATCTTCAGGCGCAGGCCCCACAGGCTGATGTGGTCGGGGACGTTGGGCCAGCCGACGGCGCCGAAGTAGATGGCGTCGAAGTCCTTGAGCTGGTCGAGGCCGTCCTCGTCCATCATCGTGCCGGTGCGCTCGTAGTACTCGCAGCCCCAGGGGAACTCCTGCCAGTCGAAGGCGAAGGCCCCGCCGGAGTCCTCGGCCAGGGCGTCGAGGACGGCGCGTCCTGCGGCGACGACCTCCTTGCCCACGCCGTCGGCGGGGATGGCGGCGATGCGGAACGTGCGGGGTGCGGTGGTCATGAGGTGCCTCCGGCTCGCTGTCTTTGCGGTTGCTCCGAGTCAACACAGCGTCCTCGTGGCACGTCCAAGACGTGGATTCGATACGACGTATAGGCGTGGCCGATCGGTTGTGCGTTCGGCCGGTTGGGCGTCAGGTGCCGCGAACTCGTCGCTGGGCGAGCGACTTGGTGAGGGTCAGGAAAGCGCGCGCGGCCGGGGTGAGGTGCGCGGGCAGGCTGACCATCGCCACATGGAGGTGGGCGGTCGGCTCGATGGGTGCCACCACGGCTCCGCACCGGCGGGCCAGGCGGGTCCACGAGGAGGGCAGCACGGCGACGCCCACGCCGGTCAGGACGAGCGGCAGGATGGAGGTGCGGTGGTCGACGATGGTCACGATCTCCGTGCCGGTGCCGCCCGCCGTGATGTCGTCGACGATGGTGCGCATCAGGCTGCCCGTGCGCGAGGCGATGAGTTTCTGTCCGGCCAGTTCCTCGGGCCGGATGGTGACGTCGTCCTCGATCGCCCCGCCGGGTGCGGCGACGACCACGAAGGGCTGGTCCTCGACGTGCAGGACGTCGAGCCCGGACGGGTTGACGGGGCTCGAGGACCCCAGCAGACCCAGCTCGCAGGCCCCGCTGCGGACCAGGGAGACGACCTCGTCGGGGGTGAACGCGGCCTGGGTGCTGACCGTCACGGACGGGTGCAGCTCGGCGAAGCGGTGGACGAGGGTGGTCAGTGGCTCGATGCCGGGCGAGGGCATGGTGGCCAGCTCGACCGTGCCGCCGTGCAGCCCGGCGAGCGCGGCGGCGGTGTCACGGACGGCGGCCAGGTCGCGCAGGACGCGGCGGCTGGGTTCCAGCAGTTCCGTGCCGGCCTCGCTGAGGACGACACCTCGGCCCACGCGGTGGAAGAGGGCGACCCCCAGGTCGGCTTCGAGGTTCGCCATGGCCTGGGACAGCGACGGCTGGGCCACGTGGAGCGCGGCGGCGGCTCTGCTGAAGCCGCCGTGTTCCACGATGGCCAGGAAATACTCCAGCTGGCGCGCGTCCACGGTGCCTCCGCCGATCGATTCGTCCTAGGTCAGGGTCAACCTAGCCGCCGCATCCTTCTCCCCGGAGCCGCCGATCCAGCGGTCGGCGAGAGCACGGCCGTACCGCGTGAGCAGCTGTGCGGACAGTGTGCTGTCGGTGGCGCAGTCCTGGTCGGTGAGGTCCGTCAGGGCCTGCACGGAGCGGAAGTGGGCGGCGGTGCGTTCCGGAGGCAGGGTGCAGCGGCCCGCCACGGCGTGCACGGGGACGCCTCGCTGCCGGGCGCGCCTCGCAAGGGCGACCGGCAGTTTGCCCGACAGGGACTGCTCGTCGAGGCTGCCTTCCCCGGTGACCACGAGGTCGGCGTCCGCGAGCAGTTCGTCGGCGCCGAGCAGGGTGAGGAAGTAGTCGGCGCCGGAGCACACCCGGCCGCCCAGCAGCATCCCGGCGTATCCGAGCCCGCCGGCCGCTCCGGCTCCGGCGGAACGGGCGAGGCCGGCCGCGTCCGGGACTCCGGCCGCCTCCAGCCGTCGTACGAACCCCGTCAGCGCCGCGTCCAACTCGCGTACGTCGTTGTCGGTCGCCCCTTTCTGGGGGCCGTAGACGGCGGCGGCGCCCTGCGCTCCGAGCAGGGGGTTGTCCACGTCGGTGGCGAGGACCAGGTCGACTCCCGCGAGCGCGGCGCGGGCTTCGCCGAGGTCGACGGCGTGGAGGTCGGCGAGTCCTTGGCCGCCGGGGCCGATCGGCGTGCCGTCCTCGCGGGAGAGTACGGCGCCGAGGGACTGGAGCAGGCCCGCGCCGCCGTCGGTGGTGGCGACCCCGCCGAGGGCGAGGACGATGGTGTCGGCCTCGCCCGCCTGCGCGTACTGGATGGCCTGGCCGATGCCGCGGCTGGTGGCTGTCAGCGGGGCCGTGCGGCCGTCCGGCAGCATGCCGAGGCCGCAGATGGCGGCGGCCTCGACGAGGACGGTTCGGCCTTCGACCGCGACGCGGGTCGTGACGGGCCGCCCGGTGGGCCCGGTCACGATGAGCGTCTCGGCACGGAAGCGGCCCGTGCAGGCGGCGGCGACGCTGCCCTCACCCCCGTCGGCCAGGGCGAGCCGGGTGACGCGGGTGTGCGGGGAGGCCGCCAGGATTCCGTCGGCCACGGCGCGGGCCACGGCGTCGGCGGTGAGGGAGCCCTTGAACTTGTCCGGGGCGATCAGGACGGACGGCATCAGGGGGCCACCTCGGCGGGGTGTACGGCGGCCGGGCGCTGTTTGTCGAGCACGACGCTAGGCTCGGCTTCGGGCTCTGCGGCGAGCGAGGGTTCTCCCGCCTTGCCTGCCAGCACCGCCCGGGCCCGTTCCAGATCCAGGCCGTTCTCCCACTTGGCGACGAAGAGGGTGGCTACGGCGTTGCCGAAGAAGTTGACCAGGGCTCGGCACTCCGACATGAACTTGTCGATGCCGAAGATGAGCATGATGCCCGCGGCCGGGACGGAACCGACCGTCGACAGTGTGGCGGTGAGCGCGATGAATCCGCCGCCCGCCACACCCGCCGCGCCCTTGGAGGTCAGCAACATGACGGCCAGGAGCCCGAGTTGCTGCCCCAGGGAGAGGGAGGTGTCGGTGGCCTGGGCGATGTACAGCGTGGCCAGGGAGAGGTAGATCGCCGCGCCGTCGAGGTTGAAGCTGTAGCCGGTCGGCACGACGAGGCCGACCGTGGACCGCTCGGCGCCCATGAACTGGAGCTTGCGCATCAGTCCGGGCAGCGCGGGCTCGGCGGTGGAGGTGCCGAGGATCAGCCAGAACTCCTCCTTGAAGTAGCGGAAGAGCTGGAAGATGTTCAGCCGCACGTACAGGGCGAGTACACCGCCGAGCACGACCACGACGAACAGGGCCGAGGTGACGTAGAAGAGGAGGATCAGCGAGCCGAGGCTGGTGAGTGTGGACAGGCCGAACTTCCCGATGGCGTACGACATCGCGCCGAAGGCGCCCAGGGGCGCGGCCTTCATCACGAAGGACAGGACCTTGAAGACGACCTCGGTCAGGCGTCCCACGGCCGCGATGATCGGCTCCCCGGTCTTGCCCACCAGCTTGATCGCGACGCCGAAGACAACGGCCAGGAAGATCACCTGGAGGATCTTCCCTTCGACGAACGGGCCGAAGAAACTGTCCGGCACGATGTTGGTGAGGAACTCCCACCAGTGCTGGTGTTCGCCCTGCTCGACGTACTGGCTCGCGTCGCCCGAGGTCTGGAGTGTCGAGGGGTCGGCGTGCACACCGTCTCCGAGCCGGAAGACGTTGATCGCCACCAGACCCGTCAGCAGGGCCACGATCGTGCCCACCTGGAAGTAGGTCAGCGCCTTGATCCCGGTGCGGCCGACCTTCTTCAGGTCCGCGACGCCGGCGATGCCGCCGATGATCGTCAGGAAGACGATCGGTCCGATCAGCATCTTCATCGCCGTGATGAACGTCGTGCCGATCGGCTCCATGTCGGTGGCCAGATCAGGCCACTTCCAGCCCAGCACGATACCGATCACGATCGCCACCAGCACCTGGACGTACAACTGCCGATACCACGGCTTCGCCGCGATACGCGCGGCCTGCTCGGCTCGTCCGTTGCCCGGGGTATGCGTCATTGCAACCTCCCTGATCGCGCGACACCGAGCCCCATCGGTCCGCGCCAGCTTTGGGCCACAGTGAACCCGGGTCCGGCGCGGGGGGTCCACGACCAAAAATCGATGCCCCGTATAGGTGTGGCCTATCGATCCCTTTGCTTGGTCGAGGAGGCTCAGGTTCAGGAAGCCCGTGGCGGGCGAGCCCTCTGACCGGTGACCGGCCGCAGCGCCGCTGCGAGGCAAGAGCGGGACAGGTGCAGATGCTCGCCCTGGAAGCAGCTCCGTAGTGCGCGGTCGTGGGTGACCAGCACGATCGCCCCCGGATAGCCGGTGAGCGCCTCCTGTAGTTCCTCGACCAGCGCCGGGGAGAGGTGGTTCGTCGGCTCGTCGAGCAGCAGGAGCTCGGCGGGCTGCGAGACCAGTCGCGCCAGATCCACGCGGCGGCGCTGGCCGTACGACAACTCGCCCATGCGCAAGCGCAGTTGTGCCGGATCGAAGAGGCCGAGGGCCAGGAGGGCGTCCGCGTGCTCGTCGGTGGAGCCCGCGCGCCCCAGCGCGAATGCCTCGGTCACTGTCAGGCCCGGCGGCCACGGTGTCTCGTCCTGGCGCAGATGGCCCACTCGGCCCGGCACCTGCACCGAGCCCTCGTCCGGTCGCAGTTCGCCGGCGAGGAGCCGCAGCAGTGTGGTCTTGCCGGCGCCGTTGGGGCCGGTGACCAGTAGCCGTCCGCTGCGGCCGAGGGTGAGGGAGTCCAGGTGGAGGCGGTCTCCGATGCGTACGTCCGACAGTTCGACGGCGGGGAGCTCCGTGGCTTGCCCCGCCGTTCCCATCTGCGGCCGGAAGACCAGTGGGTCCGGCGGTGGTGCCACCGGGTTCGAGGTCAGCCTCTCGACCCGCTCGCGGGCGTTGCGGATTCGGGCCATCGCGCCGTGGGCGCGGCCGCGGGCGCGGAAGCCGCCGTGGCCGAAGTTGGCCAGCGGTGCCTTGCGCGGGATGGCGTCGAGGCTGATGGCGTGGCCGGCGGCCAGCCGCTCGTTGCGGGCCAGTTCGTCGCGCCACTTCCCGTACTCCTGGAGTCGGCGGTGGCGCTCCGCCGCTTTCGCCGTGCGGTAGCCGGCGTAGCCGTCGCCGTAGCGGGTGACCTTCCCCGCCTCGGCCTCCAGGACCGTGGTTGTCAGGCGTTCCAGGAAGACGCGGTCGTGGGTGACCGCGAGCACCGTGCCGTGGTGCGCCCGCAGTTGTGCTTCCAGCCACTCGACGGCCTGATCGTCCAGGTCGTTCGTCGGTTCGTCCAGGAGCAGCAGTTCCGGGCGGCCGGCGAGGACGCCGGCCAGGGCGAGACGGGAGCGTTCGCCGCCGGACAGGGTGCCGAGTCGGCGCTCACGGCGCAGGGCGGGCAGGCCGAGGTGGTGCAGGGCGATGTCCACCCGGTGGTCCGCGTCGTAGCCGCCCCGGGTCTCGTAGCGGCCGAGGAGGAC
Organism: Streptomyces sp. NPDC002817; assembly: GCF_053592055.1. Taxonomy (NCBI): domain Bacteria; kingdom Bacillati; phylum Actinomycetota; class Actinomycetes; order Kitasatosporales; family Streptomycetaceae; genus Streptomyces; species Streptomyces sp. NPDC002817. The sequence continues at coordinate 83,701 of NZ_JBSFUY010000013.1, read as the reverse complement.
GGCGTACGTGGCGAGTTGTGCCGGGTCCGTGCTGTCGCCCAGGGCTTGTTCGGCCTGGTGCAGTTCCGCCTCCAGGGCGCGCAGGTCGGCAAGGGCCAGGTCGACGGCGTCCTGGACGGTGGCGGTCGGGGGCAGGGGGAGGCTCTGCGGCAGATAGCCGATGCCGTCGGCGGCCATCACGGTCAACTCGCCGCTGTCCGGGCTCTCCTGACCTGCGATGAGCCGGAGGAGGGTGGACTTGCCGACGCCGTTGTCACCGATGAGCCCGGCCTTCTCGCCCGACTTCAGCGTGAAGGAGACCTGGTCGAGGACGGCGCGGCCGGGGTAGCGCTTGGAGACGTGGTGAAGGGTGAGTTGTGAGGTGTGCACGATCGGGTCCCTCCTGGCCGCGCGGGCTTCAGCCCGGGGCGGGATCGGGGTGGGTGGCTGCACGCGGGGCGCGCAACCGCGGAGCGGTGCTCTACGCGGTTGGCGCCGGCTGTCTCACAGGGAACCCATGTGGAGGACGGTACGGCACGACGAAGAGAATGACAAGACGATACGTATCGCGTTGTTGGCGCTCCGGCGTGGGCCACTGTGCTGACGTGGGCGACCCCGCAGGGGCGTGCGGGGGCCGGCCCACGTCATCTCCGGCATGATCTTCCGGGCCCGCCCAGGGTCCTATGGGCCGTGCGGGCGGGAAGCGGGGCCGAACGGCCCTGGCGGAACCGGCCCGCGCGACTCACGTCCGCCCGGGGTCAGTGCCGGAGCCGTCCGACGGTGAGGTAGGAGAACCCCTCGCCCTCGCGCGGCGCCCGGGTCCAGGAGCGGGTGGTGAAGGTGTGAAGCCTGCCTTGGGTCAGCGCGAACCGGGGGAGTGAGAGCCCGAGTTCGGTGTGCAGGGCTTCCAGCGCACGCAGTTCGCAGCCCAGCTCGGTGTCGTCGGGGCGGAACAGCCGTGCGGGATCCAGCGCGTCGGGTATCGCCCCGGAGCGCCGGATCTCCGTGCCCCGCACGGTGAACGCGTAGAGCTCCTCGCCCTGTTCGGCCACCGACAGATGAAACGCGGCCGAGCGCTCACCCGGTGACGAGCGCCTCGGGTCGCGCCACACCACCACCGCGCGGCCGGCCGAGGAGGCGGTCTGAGCGGGGGACAGGAACAGCTTGTTCAGATGGTGGTGGGAGTGGCCGTCGAAGGCGAAGGCCCACGCTTCGGCGGTGCGGCCGACGGCGACCACGGGCCGGTCCTCCCAGAGTTCCACGCCTTCCCGCTCATGGGGCTTGGGTGCCTGCCAGGACGCCCTGCGCGGATCCGTGGGCCCGCTCAGTTCGGCGCCTTCCTCACCGATCAGGGCGGGCAGGCCGGCGGGGTCGATCCCCTCCACCCAGACACAGCGGTATCCGTCCGGCGACAGCCGGTTCGCCGCGGGCTCCGCCAGCCAGGCGAGGCCCGGCGGGTCGAGATCGGGCACCGGCTCCGGAACGGGACCCGTCTGTCCGGCCCGTGGTGTCGCGAGGATCTCCCGCCCACGCTCCGGCGTGACCAGCGGACCCAGGACCGGATCGGCGAGCAGGCCGATCGGGGCGAGCAGCGAGGGCCCGGGCGTCTCCCACCGGGGAAGCGCCTCCCGCAGCACCCGCCACGCGGCGTCGGTCGCCCCCCAGCGGGCCGTCTCCCGGGCCTCGGCGACGGCCCGCCCCCAAGGACCGGGAGGCGCGTAGCGATGGGTACCGTCCCGCAGCGCGCCCAGTACGGTCGCGGCGGTCTGCCGGTCTGCCCCGCGCGCGGCCATCATCCCGAGCCAGTGGTCGTCCCCGCCCAGCCGCCATTCGCCGCGCGCCGGCGTCATGGCTTCCACGGGCAGGATCTCGGCCAGGTAGCGCGGGTCGTCGACCAGGTTGCCGTAATCCAGGGGGCTGCGCGGAGCCGGCAGGTGCCGGAGCTGGTTCAGCAGGACAGCGCTGCGTGGCCGTCCGAAGGACCGGGCCTCCTCGAGCAGGGACAGTGCCACCTCGTACCGTCCCTGCAGGGCCAGCAGGTAGGCGTCTGCCACGTGGGCGTCCTGGACGCGCGTGGTCGCGTTCACGAAGTCGGATCTCTGCGCCCGGTCGGAGTGGAAGCCGCGGTACATGGCCTCCATGTACGCGCGGAACGACGGGTAACGGTCCGGCAGTTCACCGCCCCAGCCCTTGTAGACGTAGAGTGCCCACTCGCCGTCCTGGTCGGTGTCGCCCGGGTCCAGCAGGGCGTACGACATGTCGGAGTCCGTCTCCAGCCGGAGCGCCCGTTGCCACATCCCGGCCAGCAGGACGTCCTCCTCGCGTGGGTTGTTGCCCAGGTTCTCCTCGTACAGCGGGGTCATGTCGTACGGGTCGCGGAACCAGTCGATGTCCGCGGCGCCGCCGAGCTGATAGATCCCGGCCGCCTGGTCCACGTGCCACCCGTCGCTCACGGCCAGGAACTCCCGGTACGAGGCCGGCAGTCGCCGCCCCAGCCGCTCCTCGGCCGCGGCGATCACCGCCTCGTCCGCCCCGGCTCGGCCCGGGCCCGCGCTCTGCCCGCCGTCCTCTTCCTCGTCCACGTCGTCGCGCGAAACCCACTCCTCCTGCCAACGTCCCAGGAACTCGTGCCAGTTGAAAGCCTCACCACTCATGTCCGGATGGTGTCATCCGGCACTGACAACGTCCGGTGCCACCTTTGAGCGCCTCGGCGGGAGTTCCGCGTGCTGGGCGGTGGTCACCACCCGGTGCGCAGCAGATGGTTGAGGAGCAGGGCGAGCAGCGCCTGGGCGGCGAGCCAGGCACGGGGCCGGGGGAGGAACGCGCACGCCGGGTACAGCCACAGCGCGAAGGGCAGCCAGATGCGTTCCGTCTCCGCCTTGCTCATGCCGGACAGGTCGGCGACCAGAAGGGCGACAAGGGCGGCGGCCACGAGAACGCCGAGGCGGACGTCGGCACGGCTGGCGGTGCGATGCCGCAGCAGGAGCGCGCCCGTCCGCCGTAGCCCCGCCACCGTCGCCAGGCCGGTGACCAGCACCGCGCACGCCAGGTTGGCCCACACCCAGTAGCCGTAGGGGCGGATGCCGCCCGCGCCCTCGTAGTACCGCGTGACCAGCAGGTGGTACGCCTCCCACCAGTCGAACCCGGCGAGCGTGAACGCCGCCGGCACCACGGCCGCTCCGGCGAGCAGCGGCACCAACACGGCCGGGCGCTCCCGCAGTTCCCGTGTGCCGAGCACCAGTACCGCGGCTCCGATCAGCGCGACGAGCGTCAGGCCGTAGGACAGATAGCAGGTCAGGCCGAACAGCAGCCCCGAACCTCCCGCCCACCACAGGGACCGCCGGGTGATCGCCAGGGCCAGCAGCGCCACCGCCCAGGCGGCCACCGCCGCGAAGTACGCGTCGGCCGAGGTGCCCATCCACACGGCGGCCGGCGCCAGGACCAGGAAGGGTGCGGCGTGCCGCGCCCGCTGTTCGTCGGCCAGCGCACGGATCGTGATCAGTACGGCCACGCAGGCGGCCGCCCCGACCGTGATGCACCATGCCCCGGCCCAGCCCCCGCCCCGCAGCCCGATCCGGTCCAGCAGGACGAAGGTGAGTGTCGCGCCGGGCGGGTGGCCGGCGACGTGGGCGGGCCAGTGGTCGGGGGAGCCGAGCAGGATGTGGTGGGTGAAGTCCCGCAGGGCGGCGGGGATGTCGTGGAAGCGGTCGATGACCTGGAGGTACTCGTAGCGGGTGGTGAGCCTGCGCGCGATGCCCCGGTGCCAGCCGTCGATCAGGGCGAGGGACCAGATCCACGCCATGGCCGTGGCCCAGGCCAGCGTGAGCAGGGCACGCCAGGGGAGACGGGCGGCGAGGGCGGGGCCGTACACCACGGTGGCGGTCGCCACGAGTACGGCGGCCGGGGTGCCGGGGCCCAGATGGGGGTCCCAGAACGCCAGGAGCGGGGGCCAGTCGACGAACAGGGTGTGGTGCGTGTGCTGGATGTGCCGGCCGATGAGCACGGCGGCGGTCACCAGCACGGCGGCGGCCCCGGCGGCGTACAGGTCACGGCGAAGGGAGCGGGTCACGCGGAGAACGCTAGGCGGGCCGGTCGGCCGTTTGCCGTCTCCCGGGCCGGACGTCAGCGTTTCGTCATGGGTTGCGCACCCTTTCATGGGGTGGTCCGGGCCTACGGTCGGGCCATGCGCGACCCCGACATCCCACGCCTTTCCCTGCGAGCGGACCCACGGCTGCCGTCCACGCCCGGTTTCTGGCGCAGTGCGCTGCGCGGCCCCTGGTTCACCTCGGTGCTGGGTCTGGTCCTGCTCGTCGGCATCACGGTGCTGTTCGTGACGGGACTGGTCTCCTACGCCGCCTACAACCCGGACCTGTCGCCGGTGAACGACAAGACCCCGGACAAGGGGGTCCTCGGCTTCTACCTCTTCTCCTGGCCGACCGACCCGCACTGGCTGTACCGGCTCAACCAGGGCGTCCATGTCACCCTCGGCGTCACCCTGATCCCCGTACTGCTGGCCAAGCTGTGGTCGGTGGTGCCCAGGCTGTTCACCCTGCCGCCGGCCCGCTCCCTCACGCACGCCCTGGAGCGGATCTCGCTGCTGCTCCTGGTCGGGGGAGGGCTGTTCGAGTTCGTGACGGGCGTGCTCAACGTCCAGCTCGACTACATCTTCCCGGGCTCTTTCTACCGGCTGCACTTCTACGGCGCCTGGGTGTTCTTCGCCGCGTTCACCGCGCACGCGGTGCTGAAGCTGCCGATGGCGCTGCGGAATCTGCGGCAGCTGCGGGAGGAGCGCAACGACCTGGTCTCCCCGCGCCCCACCGAGCCGACCGTCTCGCGGCGGGGTGCCCTGTGGTTCGTCGGGGGCGGCTCGCTGCTGCTGTTCGCCACGACGGTGGGGCAGAACTTCGACGGACCGCTGCGGCGCACCGCCCTGCTCGCACCGCACGGCGCCGACGAGCCCGGCAGCGGCCCGAACGGCTTCCAGATCAACAAGACCGCCGCGTACGCCGGGATCACCCCGGCACAGACGGGCGAGGACGCGTGGCGGCTCGTCGTCACGGGGCGCACCGGCACCGTCCGGCTCAGCCGGTCCCAGCTCGCCGAACTGCCCTTGCACAGCGCCGCGTTGCCCATCGCCTGCGTGGAGGGCTGGTCGACCTCGGACCAGTGGTGGCGCGGCGTGCGCCTGCGCGACCTGGCGGCGCTCGTCGGATACGAGGACGACCCGCCGGACGTCTTCGTCGAATCCCTCCAGCAGCGCGGATCGTTCCGCAAGGCGGCCCTGCGCGCCAACCAGGTGGCCGATCCGCGCTCCCTGCTCGCCCTGTACGTCAACGGCGAGGAACTGTCCCCCGACCACGGCCACCCGGCCCGGATCATCGTGCCCGCCGCGCCCGGTGTCCTGAACACCAAGTGGGTGGCCCGGCTGACGTTCGGAGACCTGTGATGCGCCGACCACGGATTCCTGTCGGAAGTCCCTTTCAACTCCTGCTGCTCGCCAGCTCGTTCGCACTCGCCGGTTACGCGGGCGTGCGCCTGCTCGACGGCGACTGGTTCGGGGTGGCGCTGTGGTTCGTGGGGGCGGCCCTGCTGCACGACCTGGTGCTGCTTCCGGTCTACGCGGCGCTCGACCGGGCCGTGGTCCGCGGGCTCGGCGCGGCCGGCCGCCGCGAGTGGGTGATGTACGTGCGGGTGCCGGCCGCGCTGTCCGCGCTGCTTCTGCTGGTGTGGTTCCCGCTGATCAGCGGGATGGTGGACCGGCGTTACCGATCCGCCACCGGCCTTTCGCCGGACGGCTTCACGGCGCGTTGGCTGCTGATCACCGCTGTGCTGTTCGCAGGATCGGCGCTGTTGCTGGCGCTACGGCTGCGCAGCGCGGCGAAGCACCGTCCGCCCGCGGTCCACTGACCGGCGCGCCGCCAACCCTGGGCGTGCGCGAGCAGGGCCCCCGTGCCGAGCCGGGCCCAGGGGAAGGGAAGGTCGGCCTCACCGCTGTCGATGAGGCCGACGACCGCCACCTGCACGCGCTCGTCGACCTCCACCGGTGCGGTCTCGGCGATCAGCAGGCCGCCAGGCCTGAGGAGGGCGGCCACCCGGTCCAGCAGGGCGCGCGGGTCACCGCCGATACCGACGTTGCCGTCCATGAGCAGGACGGTGTCCCAACGGCCCTCGCCGGGCAGCGGCTCGAAGACCGAGCGCCGCAGTGCCTGACCACCGAGGCGCACCGTGTGCTCGACAGCGGCCTGGCTGACGTCGATGCCGAGGACGGCCCGGCCCCGGGCGGCGAGTTCCGCCACCAGCCGTCCGGGGCCGCAGCCCACGTCCAGCACGTTGCCCTCGCACCGGTCGAGCACGTCCCGGTCCACCTCATCGGCGCCTGCGCACCAGCGTTCCACCTCCAGCGGCAGCAGCCAGCCGTCGTCGCGGCGCAGGAACAACGGGCCGCGCCCGGCGCGCAGGGCCGCGGCGTAGGGATCGGCGGTCGCCCAGGCGCGAGCCGTGACGGGCGGGCTGCTCATCGGCGGGTGCCCGAACGCGCAGCGGACCCGGTGCCCGACGGTGACCCGGGCCCCGCTTCGGCCGGCGCGCAGCGGGCCAGCCGCGCCGCGAACCGTCCGTGCGGGGCGAGGGCGGCGACCGCCTCGGCGTCGGCCGCGGTGTCCACGTCCCGCAGCCGGGGCAGGTCTGTTACCCGCAGTCCGGCCGCGATGAGCCGCTCGCGCTGCACCGCCCCGGTCACCGGAGTCGACATGGGCACGCCCCGCAGCAGGTCGGGGTCGGGCTCGGCCAGTCCCAGCGCCCAGAAGCCGCCGTCCTCGGCCGGACCGAAAACGGCGTCGCAGTCGGCGAAGTCCACGGAGAGCAGCGCGGGGGTCACCTGAGGCGTGTCCATCCCGATGAGCAGGGCCGGGCCCGCACAGTGCGCGAAGGCGTCCGCCAGCCGCTCGTCCAGAGTGCCCGCGCACTGCCGTACGACATCGAAGCCGGGCGGCAGCCAGGGGCCGGGCCTTCCGTCGAGGACGAGAAGGCGACGCGAGGCGGGCGTGGCCGCCACGGAGTGCAGGGTGTCCGCGAGAGACGCCTCGGCCAGTGCCGCCGCCTGGCGCGGTGTGAACGGCGGGGTCAGCCGGGTCTTCACCCGCCCCGGCAGGGGTTCCTTGGCGATGACGAGGAGTGTGGTCACCGTGCGGCCCTCCCGTCGGCCAGTACACGGCTCATGTCCCGTACGGCCTGCCAGGTGCCGCGCCAGGTGCCCGTCACCTTCGAGGCTCCGGTGCGCGGCAGGTAGGGCACGTCGTGTTCGGTGATCCGCCAGCCGGCGTCGGCGGCGCGGACGACCATCTGGAGCGGGTAGCCGCTGCGCCGGTCGGTGAGATCGAGGGCGAGCAGCGGCTCCCGGCGGGCGGCGCGCAGCGGGCCGAGGTCGTGCAGGCGCAGCCCGGTGCGGCGGCGCAGCATGCGGGCGAGCGCGAGGTTGCCGGCGCGTGCGTGCGGGGGCCACGCGCCGCGGCCCTGCGGACGGCGCCGGCCGAGGACCAGGTCGGTCCCGCCGCTGAGGATCTCGCCGACGAAGGGCACGAGGAGCGCGGGGTCCAGGGAGGCGTCGCAGTCGCAGAAGCACACCACGTCGGCGGTGGCGGCGACCAGCCCGGCGTGGCAGGCGGCGCCGAAGCCCCGACGCGGCTCGTGCACGACGGTGGCGCCGAGCTCGTCGGCGATGTCGGCGGATCCGTCGGTGGAACCGTTGTCGACGACGAGGGCACGCCAGCCCGGCGGGATCCGTTCGAGCACCCAGGGCAGGGCCTTGGCCTCGTTCAGACAGGGCAGCACCACGTCGACGTCAGAAGGTGTCGTTGTCACCGTTTCACCCTACGAACGGGAATCGGGCATAGCGGACACCTGCTCCTTACGAAACGCGGACATCGAAGCCCGGGGACCGCCCGGGCACGCCGACGGCGGCGGCGTGGTGCCAGGCTGGAGGCATGCAGCAGCCCTACCAGCACGAAGAGAGCGCGAGCGGTCCCACCCGGATCCTCGTGGTCGACGACGACCCCACCGTCGCCGAGGTCGTCGCCGGGTACCTGGACCGCGCCGGGTACGTCGTCGACCGCGCCGACGACGGCCCGACGGCCCTCGACCGTGCCGCCGCGCACTGGCCCGACCTGGTCGTGCTCGATCTCATGCTGCCCGGGATGGACGGCCTGGAGGTCTGCCGCCGGATGCGCGGACATGGGCCGGTCCCGGTCATCATGCTCACCGCCCGCGGCGACGAGGACGACCGCATCCTGGGCCTGGAAGTGGGCGCCGACGACTACGTCACCAAGCCGTTCAGCCCCCGCGAACTGGTGCTGCGTGTGGAGTCGGTACTGCGGCGCAGCAGGCCCGCCACCACCGGCGCACGGCTGGGCGCGGCGGGCCTGACCGTCGACCCCGCGGCCCGCCGGGCCGCCAAGAACGACACCGAACTCGCCCTCACCCTGCGCGAGTTCGACCTGCTCTCCTTCTTCCTGCGGCATCCGGGACGGGCGTTCAGCCGCGAGGACCTGATGCGCGAGGTGTGGGGCTGGGACTTCGGTGATCTGTCGACCGTCACCGTCCACGTCCGCCGTCTGCGCGGCAAGGTCGAGGACGACCCGGCCCGCCCCCGTCTGATCCAGACGGTGTGGGGCGTGGGCTACCGCTTCGATCCCACGGGATCCACGGGGGAGGAGGCCGCATCGTGAACGACACGCTGCTGATAGCCCTGTACGCGTTCGCCGGCGCCGCCGCCACCGGGCTGGCCGGAGCGGCCGTACTGCGCGTGGTCCGGCGCCGCTCACTGACGGCGTCCCTGGCGGTGGTGGCGGCCGTCGGGGTCGTCGCGATGCTGGCGGGCACGCTTGCCGTGGCCTGGGCGATGTTCCTGTCCCCGCACGACCTGACCGTCGTCACGACGGTCGTGGCGATGGCAGCCGTGGTCTCACTGGCCACCGCTCTCCTCCTGGGCCGCTGGGTGGTCGCGCGCAGCCGTGAACTCGCCGTGGCGGCGCGCTCCTTCGGCGACGGCGGGGACTTCGCCGCCCCCCACACCCCCGCGACCGCCGAACTGGAAAATCTGAGCAGGGAGTTGGCGGCCACCAGCGCCAGACTCGCCCAATCACGTGAACGGGAAAGGGCGTTGGAGGCGTCCCGGCGCGAACTCGTCGCCTGGATCTCGCACGATCTGCGCACCCCGCTGGCCGGTCTGCGCGCCATGTCGGAGGCGCTGGAGGACGGTGTCGCCGCCGACCCCGCCCGCTACCTCCAGCAGATACGCACCGAGGTGGAACGGCTCAACGACATGGTCGGCGACCTCTTCGAACTCTCCCGCATCCACGCCGGCACGCTGCCGCTGTCGTACGCCCGGATCTCGCTCTACGACCTGATCGGCGACGCGCTGGCGGGCGCCGACCCGCTCGCCCGGGAACACGGGGTGCGGCTGGTGGGCGGCCATGTCGAGATGCTGCCGGTCGAGGTGGACGCCAAGGAGATGAGCCGGGTCCTGGGCAACCTGCTGGTCAACGCCATCCGCCGGACCCCGGCCGACGGCACGGTCGCCGTCGCCGCCGAGCGCTCGCCCGAGGGGGTGGTGGTGTCGGTGACGGACGGCTGCGGCGGCATCCCCGACGAGGACCTCTCCCGCGTCTTCGACACCGGCTGGCGTGGCACGCACGCCCGCACACCGCCGGCCGGAGCGGGCCTCGGGCTCGCCATCGTCCGGGGGATCGTCGAGGCGCACCAGGGGCGGGCCACCGTACGCAACATCCCCGGCGGCTGCCGCTTCGAGGTGGTGCTGCCCGCCGCCGCTTCCTGATGCGGGCAGCACCACCGGTCTGTGGCACCGCAGTTCTACACGGTGCGCATCCCGGCCCGCGCGAACTCCGCCATACCGTCCGCGAACCCGACCCCCGGCCTCCACCCCAGATCGGTCCGCAGCCGCGCGGAGTCGGCGGTGATGTGCCGTACGTCCCCGAGCCGGTACTCGCCCGTGACGACCGGCTCGGGCCCGCCGTACGCGGCGGCCAGGGCCCGCGCCATCTCGCCCACCGTGTGAGGGTCACCGCTGCCCGTGTTGTACGCCGCCAGCACGCCCGCGGCCGACGACGCCTCCAGCGCCGCCACGTTGGCCGCCGCCACGTCCCGCACATGCACGAAGTCCCGGCGCTGCGCCCCGTCCTCGAACACCCGCGGTCCCTCACCGCGGGCGAGCGCGGACCGGAAGAAGGAGGCCACCCCGGCGTACGGCGTATCCCGGGGCATGCCCGGCCCGTACACGTTGTGATAGCGCAACGACACGGCCGAACCGCCGGTGCAGCGGGCCCAGGCGGCGGCCAGGTGCTCCTGGGCGAGCTTGGTCGTCGCGTACACGTTCCGCGGATCGGCGGCGGTGTCCTCGCCGACCAGACCGGGGGAGAGGTCCGCCCCGCACACCGGGCACGCCGGCTCGAACCGCCCGGCGTCCAGGTCGGCGACGGCACGCGGCCCGGGCCGTACGACACCGTGCCGCGGGCACTCGTAGCGCCCCTCGCCGTAGACCACCATCGACCCGGCGAGGACAAGGCGCCCGATGCCGGCCTCCGCCATGGCGGCGAGCAGCACGGCGGTGCCGAGGTCGTTGTGCGCCACGTACTGTGCCGCGTCGGCGACCCCGTTGCCGAGGCCGACCATGGCCGCCTGGTGGCAGACGGCGTCCACACCGGCGAGCGCGCGGGCGACCGCAGCCGGATCGCGTACGTCGGCGCCGGGATCCGCCCGGACGTCGTACACGATCGGCTCGTGCCCGTGCGCCGCCAGCGCCTCGACGACATGGGACCCGATGAACCCGGCACCGCCGGTGACCAGTACACGCATACGGCCACGCTAGGTCCGGCGGGGCGCAGGAGAGCCGGGCCGCGCCCGCACGTCATGACTCCGTAAGAAGCAGAGGCCGCGTCGGAGCGGGGCAACCCACGGTGCGCGCGAGACGCCGACTTCATGACAGTTGCACAACCGGTTCCCGGTGAATGGGCCGCCGACCGTCCGAAGGGCCGGGGTTCACCGGGGGTCGGCCCCGCACGTCGCCCCGGCTTACATCGGCGGAGGTGGGTGCCCGGACAGAGGCAGTCCGCTGCCGTGACGGGTGTGAGCGATTCACCCTGCCCCTGAGGGACTTCAACCAGGTCGAGAAAGTCGACGACCTGCCACGCGAGCTCTCCACCACCGGCGCCCCGAAAGGCGCCGACCCGCAGGTCGGCGACCTCGCCTACTACGAGCCCTGGGGCACCCTGCCACCTACTACGGCGAGGGCCCGCACCACGACGGCGTGATCCCCATCGGGCACATGGCCGACGAAGGCCCCGAGCAGCTCGCCACCGCCGACAAGGTCACCATCGAAGCCGCCGCCTGACCGGCCGGCCGTCGGAAAGAGGCGTAGCCCCTCCTCCTCATGCCCCTTCAGCGGACCTGTCCGCTCCGACGGACCTCGGCCGCCACCCTGATCCCCGCGTACCGCTCAAGGAGAGATCCCCCCATGTCTTCCGCATCCGGGACCACCCCCGGCAAGCTCCCCTTGGTCGTCTGGGTGCTCGCCGCCGACACGTTCCTGATGGGAACCACCGAGTTCGTGATCGCCGGTCTCCTGCCCGAGATGGCCGGCGACCTCGGAGTCAGAGCCCCCCACGCCGGCCTGCTGATCACCGCGTTCGCCATCGGCATGATCATCGGTGGGCCGACCATGGCCCTGGCCACCCTGCGCCCCCACCCTCACCTCAGCGCTGACCACCTCCGCCTACAACACCGGCATCGCCGCAGGGTCGGCCATCGCCGGCAGGGCCATGGACTCCTCGCTCGGCCTGACCGGGTCGTCCCTGGTCGGTACCGTCTCCGCGGTCCTCACACGTGTTCCGCTGCTCGCCCTCACCGTCAGCCGCACCCCGCACAGCCCGGGCCCTCGCCCAGCGCACCACCTCGCCCCGCACGCGAGGCGCCGAACCCGCACGGGCACCGTCGCAGCGCTGACGCCAGCCCGGTCCAACCCTCACCGACGTCAACGAGGCCGGCTTGGACGCAGCCGCGAAGACGGTTCGGGGACGTGTGGGGCGGCGGTCACCGCCGCCTACTACCGGCCGCAGGAGCCGGAGTGGTCGCAGTACGGCTGCATCTGACTGTTCCCGCAGCCGCACAGCACGGCCCTGGTCTCGTGGTGCGTCCCTTCCTGCGTGTCCAGCGACAGGTCGCCACGGACGACCAGCTGTCCGCCAGGAGTCCGGCTGATACGGGTGGGGCGGTCCGGAGTCTCTCTCCCGCCATCTGGCAGTTCGTACCGCAACGCACCCGAGGGGCAGCGGCGCACCACCTCTGCCAGTTGGTCGGCAGGGGCGCGATCGGGCCGGATCCACGGACGGGCGCTCGTGTCGAAGACCTCGGGCAGGCCGTCGATGCACCGGGCGGCGTGCAGGCAGCGCCTCGACTCGAAGGTCACGGTGATCTCCGGCGCCTTGTAGGCCTTCTTCTGGGGTGTGTCGCTCATGCCGGTCTCCCTCACGGTGTCTTCGCCCGGCCGGCCGAGTCAGTCGCTGACCTTGCTCCGGGCCTGGTACAGCAGGTCGGCGTACTCCGGGTGGCGGCCGATCCAGGCCGCGTAGAAGGGGCATGTGGCAAGGACCCTCAACCCTGCGGCGCGTGCCTCGTCGAGGGAGGTCCGAGCCAGCGCCGAACCAACCCCACGGCCCTCGAACTCCGGAAGCACCTCCGTGTGCAGGAAGGCGATCAGTTCCGGTGTCCGGATGTACTGCGAGAAGCCCGCGACCTCCAACCGCCCGTCCACCGTGGCCTCGTAGCGGTGTGCCTCAGGTTGGTCGATCACCTTGACCGTCACTTGTTCTCCTTGGAGTCCGGCAAAGTCTGCGATCACGCAATAGTTGATGTATCAACGAAAATACCCGATGAGAAGTCGCTGCGTCAACCTCTGCCGCGACGACGAGGGCCGGAGCGACCCGTGCGCCTGTCGAGACAGTCGGCTGACGGAATCAGGTGCGAGGCGGGTTGATGAAGTGCTGCCAGGCTGTCTCCCCGACGGCGGTACGCATGTGGTCGTGCGACGCTTCGGCGAGTCGTCGCGCGCGTGCGAGGTCGAGCCCGCGGCGTCGGCATGGGCGGGGGTGGAGCTCCCGTGGGACCAGTCGACGACGGTGGTGACGCCGTCGGACAGCGCATCGACCATGCCGAGGTTTTGCGGGCGTGGACGTTCTCGGGCGGAGGGTGGGGGAGCAGGGCCTGTATCGCACCGAGGTAGTCGGTCGGCGTCCGGTCGACGTCGACCGGACGCCGCGCAGCGCGGACTTCCACATGTGGCGGTGGGTGTCGACGAAGCCGGGGATCAGCAAGGCACCCTTCGCCCCGATGACCACTATGGCCTGGGGCGCGGTCAGCCTCTTGCCCACGGCCTTGATCTTGCTGTCCATCATGAGGACGTCGGTGTCCGGCAGGATCGCGCGTGCCCTGTCCATGGTCACGACGGTGGCGCCGTGGATCAGCAGCGGCCGCCCCGCGGGGCAGCGGGCGGCCTCGGCCACGACTGCCGTCGGGGCCTGCGCGGTGGCAGGCTGCCCGGTGGCCGTCGCGGCACCTGCCACCGCCACCGGGCCGGCCAGAAGACTCCGGCGCCCGACGGACGCGGACCTGATCCCTTGGGCAATCGCGTTCTCAGCGACGGCCTTCCCTTCAGTCAGCGGGATCGTCGTCGCGGTCCCGGACGGTCCACACCGACGGGATGCGCCGGGACGGTCGGCGTACGAGCGGCTCGACGAACCGTTCCAGCACCTGGGCGACGCCGTCCTCGTCGTTGGTGGGGGCGCGATGATGTGCGGCCCGCAGGACGTCCGGATGGGCGTTGGCCATGGCGTACGAGTGACGCACCGCGGTGAGCATGGGCAGGTCGTTGGGCATGTCGCCGAAGGCGGCGATCTCGTGGCTGCCGACGCCGAGCCGGCCGCTCCACGCGAGCAGCGTGGTGGCCTTGGTGACGAGGGGTGCGCTGAACTCCACCAGAGACAGGCCGGTGGAGTAGGTGGTCTCGGCGCTGCTGCCCGCGGTGCGTCGAGCCTGCTCGTAGAAGTCGTCGAGGGGCAGCGTCGGATGGTGGGCGAGGATCTTCAGTACCGGCCTGCCCGCGATGCGGGTGAGGAGTTCCCCGGCAGTGCCGACCGGATCGGCGTCCTCGTCACCGAACGACCATGACGGATAGCCCGGTTCACGGCCGAAGCCCCCGTCGTACTCGACTGCGAAAGTGGTCCCGGGCAGTGCCCAGCGCACGCGCGAGATGAGCCGGGTGGCCGCCAGGGGCCGGATCGGGGACACCTGCGCCAGGGTTCCGTCAGGGGCGTAGACGGCCGCGCCGTTGGCGGCGATGACGAAATGCGGTCCGATGGTGGCCAGCAACTCCCGTACGGAGCGCGGCGGGCGGCCCGTGACCAGCACCACGCGGATCCCGGCCTGTTCGGCTGCCGTCAGGGCGGCCCGGGTGCGGTTCGACAGCGTTCCGTCGCTGCGGAGCAGCGTGCCGTCAAGGTCCGTCGCGATCAGTTTCGGAGGGACGAGAGGGACAACAAGCGGCATGGCGGGGGCGGTTGCCATGGGGGGCACCCTTCGGGATCGACGGACTGAACAGGTGCGGTTCGCTGCCCTGCGGCCACGGTTCCGTAGTCCGATCCGTGGCTGCCTGGTACCCCGTCGTCGGCTGAGCCGCGGCGGAAGGAATACACGAAAGTCTCGGCATCGCTCGAGCACGGGGCGGCACCGGCGCTCGCGCCGCCCCGTGGACTCGATCCGCCCCTTACATCCCCGGGGCGGTCTCGTTGGGGACGGGCGTGTTGAGGAGCTGCATCTCCCAGGCGAACGCCACACCGGAGCCGCCGGAGTGCCCCATCAGCGCCGCCAGGTCCTCGGGTGCGACGAGGTCCGTGCGGGCCCAGTCACGCTGCCACTCGGCGAGGACGGCCATCCACGTGATCGGGGTGATCCAGGCCTGGACCATGCGGCGTACGGCCATGTCGTGGGCCTCGGCCGACACGCCTCCGGAGGCGTCGGTGACGACGTAGACGTCGAAGCCCTCGCCGGCCGCGTGCAGGGCGGGGAAGGCCACGCAGATCTCGGTGTACAGACCGGCGATGACCAGCTTCTTGCGTCCGGTCGCCTTTACGGCGTCCACCACGCGCTGGTCCTCCCAGGAGTTGAGGGTCGTTCTGTTGATCGGCTTCTGGTCGGGGAAGACGTCCTGGAGGCCCTGGATGATGAGGCCGCCGCGCTCCTCGACGACCGTGGTCAGGATCGTCGGGACGCCGTATGCCTTGGCGGTCCTGGCCAGCCCGATGGCGTTGTTGACGATCATCGTCGGCTCGTGGCTGTGCAGGTTGGCGAACTGGAACGGCTGGTGGTCGATCAGCAGCAGGAGGCTCTCCTCGGGGGTCAACAGGGCGTCCAGGCCGGTCTTCGGGAACTCGCTCACGGGATCTCCTCCAGTGCGTGGAAACGTGGCACGACGTTTCACAGGTCCCATGTATATGATGCGTCAACTATTAATCCAGCGAAGATGATGTGTCAACCATCGACTGGAGTGGCTTTGCATGAAGCGGAAATCTGGCTGGCTGACCCCGCCCGAACAGCGTGCCTGGCGCGCCTTCATCGGTGTGCATCAGAAGCTCCCCGGCGGGCTGGCGCGCGCACTGCAGGGCTGCGGCGATCTGTCCGTCGCGGACTACGTCGTTCTTGTGGCCCTCACCGACGCGCCCGACGGGCTGCGGCACTTCCAGGACCTGGCCAACACGGTGGAGTGGGAGCGGAGCCGTATGTCCCACCATCTCCGCCGCATGGCCAAGCGCGGCCTGGTGACCCAGGAGTACTGCCCCAAGGACGGGCGCGGCGTCCATGTGGTCGTCACCCCTGACGGCCGCGCGGCCATCGAGACGGCTGCCCCTCATCACGTCGCCACCGTGCGCAGACTGGTCATCGACCCTCTCAGCCCCGAAGAGCTCGACACGCTCACCGTTCTCTGTGAACGCATCCTCGGTCGGCTGGAGACGGATCCGCCCTGATGCCATGAGCTTCCATGGTTGATGGATCATGTGCCTTCTTTCAGGACGAGCTCGGCTCTCGTCGTCGCGGCATCGGCGGGTTGTCGTCCATGAGGCCCCTGTTCGGTGATCGCCCCCGTCGACCACGACCTGAGGACCGCCGGAACGCGAACCGCCCGTGAACCGTGCGGTGTTCACGGGAGGTCGCCCAATGCTGTCGCCGGCTGCTACGGGCGTGACGGGGCTGGCCTGTGCGGCCCACGATCCGGGACCGGTCGCCGTACTCGACGAAGTCAGAAGCCGCCTCTCCGCCCTCCTCCTCCGCAGAACCTCGGCGTGCGGGTGAAGGCCTGCCTTGCCTGCTCACCGAAGCGATCATGGTTCGATCCCGCACTTTGGGTTGATGTGTCAACTGGTTTGGGATAGCGTGGTTGACGCGTCAACAACAATCGCCCCCTTCTGACAAGGACCCCCTCATGAGCAACAAGAAGGTCATCGCAGTCGCTGGAGCAACGGGTGCGCAGGGTGGCGGGGCCGCTCGAGCGATCCTGGCCGATCCGGAGTCGGGCTTCACGGTGCGCGCGCTCACCCGGGATCCCGACTCGCCCGCGGCCAGGGAGCTCGCGGCGCTCGGGGCCGAGGTCGTGCGGGCGGACTTCGGTGACGAGTCGACGGTGCACAAGGCGTTCGAGGGCGCCTATGGTGCCTTCCTCGTCACCAACTTCTGGGCGCACGGTTCGGCGACGCAGGAGCTGGCGGAGATCCAGGTTCTGGCCCGGGCCGCTGCGGCCACCGGACTGCGGCACGTGGTCTGGTCGACGCTGGAGGACACCCGCGCGCTGCTGCCGCTGGAGGACAGTCGTATGCCGGTGCTGCAGGAGAAGTACAACGTGCCGCACTTTGACATCAAGGGTGAGGGCAATGAGCTGTTCAGGCAGGCCGGAGTGCCGACCACTTTCCTGAACACGACCTTCTACTTCCAGGGCTTCCTGCAGGGCCTCGGCCCCCAGCGCGGCGAGGACGGCGTACTGGCGCTGAACCTGCCCCTGGAGGGCGGCAAGCTCCTGTCCGGGGTGGACGTGGCGGACATCGGCCGGACGGCCTTCGCCATTCTCAAGGGCGGCGCGAGCTTCATCGGCCAGACGGTCGGCCTGGCCGGCGACCATCTGACCGGTGCGCAGTACGCGGAGAAGCTGGCAGGGGCGCTGGGCGAGCCGGTCCGCTTCCAGTCCGTGCCCTACGACTACTTCCGTACCCTCGAGATTCCGCTGGCCGAGGAGCTCGGCAACATGTTCCAGTACTACGGCGACTTCGACCGCGAGTTCACCGGCGCCCGTGATCTGACCCGGGTGCGGGAGATCAACCCGGCGCTGAAGAGCTTCGACGACTGGCTGTCCGAGAACGCCTCGAAGTTCGAGTCGAACTGACTGAGTACGACCCTGTGGTGAGCCGGCGGCTCGACGGCGAGGTCGCCTGAGGCACCGGCGCGAGCCGCGGCATCGGTGCGGATCGCGCACGACGAAGCAGCACGTACCGACCGC
Organism: Streptomyces sp. NPDC002817; assembly: GCF_053592055.1. NCBI lineage: Bacteria > Bacillati > Actinomycetota > Actinomycetes > Kitasatosporales > Streptomycetaceae > Streptomyces > Streptomyces sp. NPDC002817. The sequence goes on along the minus strand of NZ_JBSFUY010000013.1, from coordinate 66,114 downwards.
TGTCTCCATGGCTGACGGTCTGCCGTCGGGCAGGAGATGGCGGGCGGGCGCCCCATGGGGCGTACGGCTCTACGACGCGCACTCCACCCCCTTCGCCCACTCCACCTACTTCGCCCCACGCCGCGCGGGCCGCGGGCGAGGAGGGTGTCGCCGGACGCATCGCCCCCGACGAACTCGCCGACACCCCGATCCGGCTCACGACGAGCGGGGTCGCGTCACCCGTCGGACACGGTGACGCCGCTCTCCCCTCCCGGGGCGTCTCGATTCGCCCGTACGGGGTGCTTGCTCATGATCGAGACCCGGTTGAACGCGTTGATGGTGACCGCCACCCAGATCGCAGCGGAGATCTGATCGTCGGTGAGCACCTGCCGAGCCGACTCGTAGGCGGATTGCTGTCCGACGGAATCGGTGGGGTCGGTCGTGGCCTCGGCCAGTTCGAGGGCCGCACGCTCCGTGGGGGAGAACACCTCGGTGTCCCGCCAGGCGGCCAGCACTCCCAGCCGCCGCGTCGACTCACCCGCGCGTATGGCGGCCTTGGTGTGGAGGTCGAGGCAGTAGGCGCAGCCGTTGATCTGCGACACGCGGAGGTTGATCAGCTCCACGGCGGTGCGGTCGAGCCCCGCTTCGGCGGCTACCGTCCGTACCGCTTCTGCCGTCTGCCGCAGGGCGTGGAAGGCCTTGGGGCTCTGTTTGTCGATGAAGATCCGCATGTCTCCCGCTCGTTGTCTGCCGGCTGTGGCCTTCGCTCCGTGATCATGACATCATAGTTGATGCGACAACTAGATTCCAAGAGAGGTGGTCTCGGTGAGCAATGCAGAAGCCGAGCCGGCAGTGATGACATGCCGGCCGCCGGCCGACGACGTACGGCCGACCGCGGCACCCCGAGTCGACGTGCTCCCCGCGCGCGAGGTGCCCCTGGGCGGCCCGCGCTCGATGACGGTGCGGCGGACGCTGCCGCAGCGGAACCGGCCACTGATCGGCGCCTGGTGCTTCGCCGACCACTACGGTCCCGACGCGGTCACGGACAGGGGCGGCATGACGCTCCCCCCGCACCCGCACACCGGCCTGCAGACGGTGACCTGGCTGTTCAGCGGAGAGGTGGAGCACCGCGACACGCTCGGCACCCACGCCTTGGTGCGCCCCGGGGAGATCAACCTCATGACGGGCGGGTACGGCATCGCCCACTCGGAGGTCTCCACCCCACGCACGACCGTCGTCCACGGCGTTCAGCTGTGGGTGGCGCTGCCGGATGAGCACCGGAGCGCCGAACGGGACTTCCAGCACTACGCGCCCGAGCCCGTGCGGATGGAGGGGGCCGAGATCAGGGTCTTCCTCGGCTCGCTCGCCGGTGAGGTCTCCCCGGTGCGGACGTTCACGCCGCTGCTCGGCGCGGTGATCATCCTCGAACCGCGTATGACGGTCAGCCTCCCCATGGACGCCGAGTTCGAGCACGGTGTTCTCGTGGACAGCGGGTACGTCCGTGTGGCCGACACCCTCCTGCACCGGGCGGAGCTGGGCTATGTCCCGCCGGGTGCAGGCACCTTGACGCTCACGAACGAGTCGGACGGTCCGGCGCGGACGATTCTGCTCGGCGGCACTCCGTTCGAGGAGGAGATCGTCATGTGGTGGAACTTCATCGGCCGCACCCACGAGGACATCGTCAAGGCCCGCGAGGACTGGGAGGCCTCCTCCGACCGCTTCGGCACCATGCGGGGATTCCCCGGCGGCCGCCTCCCCGCACCCGCCCTGCCCAACGCCACCATCAGGCCGCGTCGCAACCCTCCGCGTCGCTGACCTCCCTCGGAAAGGTTCCCCCCCCATGAGTCAGCCTTCTGCCGACCCGGCCGTCGAGCGCGTGGACGCACGCCATCGGTACGAGATCGTGGTCGACGGCAAGCGCGCCGGCATGACCGAGTACCGCGACCACGGTGAGCGGCGCGTGTTCTTCCACACGGAGGTCGACGACGCCTACACCGGACAGGGCCTGGCCGCACAGCTGGTGCTGCAGGCGCTCACCGACACACGCGCCTCCGGTAAGCGGATAGTCCCTGCCTGCCCCTACGTGGCCAAGTTCCTGAAGAGGCATGACGAGTTCGCCGACATCACTGACCCCGTGACCCCTGAGGTCCTGCGGTGGCTCGAGGCGCACCTGGGCTGACTTGTCGTCGCCGGACGTGGCGGCCGTGGCGCGTCGAACTGGCGCTGGGAGCGGGCGCATTCCGGGACGCCATCGAAGCGATCGGCGGCCGGCACCCGGCGAGTCCGTCGACGCCCTCGTAGAGGCCATCACGATCATCCGTGAGATCCGGGACCCCGAAAGGCGCTGCGGAGTGCGCATGGACGGCACCTACTACCACGTCGCGGGTGCCGAACGAGGCCCCGCGCCCGCCCATGACATCGGCATCCGGGTCGGCGCGTACCGGCCACGGATCCTTCGGTTGGTCGACCGTGTCGCCGACGGATGGCTGCCCAGTCTCAGGGCCTTCGAGGGCGGGCTCGCCGGACTCGCGCGCGCCGGCCGTCACGTCGGCGAAGGCGCCGAAGCGGCGGGGCGTGACCCCGCGTCCGTGCGCCGACTGCTCAACATCGGCACCCCTTCTCCGTCCGGTGGCTCCGGAGCCCTCAGCGGACCGCTCATCCAGTGGGCCGAGCAACTCGCCGAGGCCACCCTCGAACCCGGCATCTCGGGCTACATCCTCGGCGGTGACGATGCCACCGCGATCCAGCAGTTCGGCGAGGAGGTCGCGCCCGCCGTACGGGAGCTGGTCGGGACATCCTGTAGCTGACCGGTCCGTCCCGATACCGGCTGCTCCCACCGGTGGACACGTCCACTACGGCTCTCCAGAACGGGGTCAGTACACCGCGGAAGGTGTCATGGCTGACGGGTAGGCCTTCGGGTAACTGGGTGACCCATCAACTCATCTACACTCGCTTGTATGGATGAAGACGTGCGGTGGTTGACAGCGGAGGAGCAGCACGCCTGGCGGAGCTTTGTCCGGTTGCATGAGCGGCTGGGGGGTCGCCTGTCGCGCATGTTGCAGAGTGAGTCGAAGCTCTCGGCCGCGGATTTCGGCGTGCTGGTCAATCTGACGGATGTGCCGGACGGTCGGCAGCGTTACCAGGATCTGGCCGCGGCGCTCGAGTGGGAGAAGAGCCGCATGTCCCACCACATCGCTCGGATGGCCGGAAGAGGGCTGGTGATCCGCGAGGAGTGCCCGGAGGACGCGCGGGGAGCGTTCGTGGTGATCACGGACGCCGGGCGGGTGGCGATCGAGGCGGCGGCTCCGCTGCATGTCGAGGCGGTGCGAGAGCTGTTCCTCGACCATGTCACCCCGGCGGAGCTGCGGACTCTGGCCGACATCTCCGACCGAGTGGTGGCCAAGCTGGACGAGGACCCCGCCTGATCGACCGGTCGCGGTGCCACCTGGCGGCAAAGGCGCCCTGGGAGTCTCCCGGGCGCCCGCCACGCCGAGACGCGGGCGGCGCACGGCTGAACCCCGATCCGCTTGGCGGCTCCGGACGGCCGTGGAGTACCTGCGCCTGGGCATCGGCGAACCGCGCACTGTGAAGAACCCAAGGGTCAGTGGACGAGGAACAGCATCCGCGTCAGCCGCCTCAAGTGCGCGATCTCCGTCATCTGGGACGCCCGCCTTGGGCCGCCGCATGGACTTGACATCCCTTGACGTCTAGTTGATGCGTCACATATAAAGATGATGCGTTAATCAAGGGGCCTGGGGCATGGAGACAGTGCAGAGCCGTCAGCAGACGGAACCCGGTGTCGGTACTGCCTTTGCTCGCTTCGTGCTCTTCGGTGGTGGGGTGGGGATCGTCTCCAGCTTCGCCGTGGCGGCCCTCGCTGTCTGGATTCCCTGGGCTCTGGCCAATGCCGTGATCACCGTGTCTTCCACGTTCCTCGCCACCGAGTTGCACTCCCGCTTCACCTTCGGCGCGGGCGGGCGCGCGACCCGGAGCCGGCATGTGCGGTCGGCCGGGTCCGCGGCGGCCGCGTACGCGGCGAGCTCTGTGGCGATGCTTGTCCTGCAACTGCTGGTGGCGGCGCCCGGTGCGGTGCTGGAGCAGGTCGTCTACCTGTCCGCCTCCGCACTCGCCGGTGTCGCGCGGTTCGCGGTGCTGCGCTTCGTCGTCTTCGCGCGGAACCGCTCGCAGGCCGCGACGGCGGTCCGCACCGCCCGTCCCGTGCACACGGCCAGGGTCCGCGCCGCGGCCCCGGCTGCCCTTGCGATGCTCCTCCGCGCCGCCTGACCGTGACCCGCATGACCCGCGCATCGACTCGCGGAGAGCCGCGCAGCGGAAGGGTGCGGTGACGAGCACCTGCCTTTTCGTCCTACCTTTTTTCTCAACCTTCGTCTTTGTCGGGGCAGTTGACAGCGTGGTGAGTCCATTCAATCATCAGACATCCGATGAATTGGAGCCGCTCATGGGTACGTATCCGAGACGTCAGGTCCTGGGCACCGCGGCCGGAGTCGCCGCCGCGGCCCTTCCCCTTGCCTCAGCCACCGCCGCACACGCCGTCGAACCACTCGCCGAGTACACCGGGCCATGGGCTCCCGTCCCCGACCCCGTCCCTGTTCCACTCGACTCCCTCTACGACAACGACGGCATCGACACCGCCTCCGCACGGGGTGGCGACTTCGACGGCTCGGGCTACACGTTCCCCGGCGAGGAACTTCCCGCGGGCCCTGTCGAAGTCGATGGTGTGCACTTTGTCTTCCCGGCCTCGGACACGGGCGCGAACAACAATGTCGTCGCGCTTGGCCAGCGCCTGGAACTACCCGAAGGCCGCTACTTCTCGGCCCTCTTCCTCACCGCGGGCAGCTACGGCAACGCCTCCGGCAAGGCCACGGTCCACTACGCGGACGGCTCGACCACGACCGCCACCCTCGGCGGATCCGACTGGTACGCGACGGGTGGATCTCTGTCGGTGCCGTACCGCTACACACCGGACGGCACCAAGGACGAACACCGTGTGGGCATCGGCACGTCGGAGTTGTGGCTCGACCCGCAGCGCGACGCTGTGGCGATCACGCTCCCGGTGACGAACCCTGCGCAGGCGAGCAAGGCCTCGCTCCATGTGTTCGCGCTGTCCCTGCAACCTGCCGCCCAGGGGCGCGCGCTGGCCCTGCGAGGGGCCCGGTCCACGAACTCGCTGCTGGAGTCGTCCGGCGCCCAGAGCATCGAAGCCACCGTCGTCAACGCGGGGACGGTGTCCGTCCTGGCCGCGGACGGCGTGTCGGTGGGTGTCGAGGTTCCGGGAGCCCGGACCGTCGAGGCCGCCCGTGTCCGCCGCCTGGACCCCGGTGAGCAGGCCCGCGTCCGCGTGGGCATCCGTAACCGTGCGGGCACCACCCCCGGTACGGTCCGCGACGGCTCGGTGACCGTCACCGGACGCGGGACCCAAGTCGCCGCGCAGGAAAGCCGGTTGACCCTCGGCGTCGCCGACTACCAGCCCACCGCGTCCTCTCTCTCCGGCCACCAGGCGCCGTACTGGTTCCAGGGCGCCAAGTTCGGCATCTTCATCCACTGGGGCGTCTACTCGGTGCCCGCCTGGTCGCCGGTCGGAAGGCAGTACGCCGAGTGGTACTGGAACCACATGCAGGACCCGGCGAACGCCGTCCACGGGTACCACCGCGAGACCTACGGCGAGAACTTCGCCTACGACGACTTCATCCCGATGTTCACGGCGGAGAAGTTCGATCCGCGCGCCTGGGTCGAACTGTTCCGGGACGCGGGCGCGGAGTACCACGTACTGACCTCGAAGCACCACGAAGGCTTCGCCCTGTGGGACACGAAGGTCTCCGACCGCAACTCCGTGAAGATGGGCCCGAAACGGGATCTCGTCAAGGAACTCTTCGACGCGTCCCGCCGCTACACCCCCGAACTCCACCGCGGGCTCTACTTCTCCATGCCCGAGTGGTTCAACCCGGACAACCCCTGGATGGGTCACGCCCCGCGCAATCCGTACACCCTGGAGCCGGTGCCCTACACGGGTTACACCGGGGGCAAGGACTTCGTGAAGGACTACCAGGCCCCGCAGATGCTGGAACTGATCCAGGGCTACGACCCGGAGCTCATCTGGTGCGACATCGGCGGCGCCAACGACAGCCTCCACGTCCTGGCCGAGTACTTCAACCACGCGAAGAACCGGGCCAGGCCCGTCGACGTCACCGTCAACGACCGTTCGGGCATCGGCTTCCACGACTTCACGACCCCCGAGTACACGACGTACGACAACACGGTCGTCGCCAAGTGGGAGTCAAGCCGCGGACTGGACCCGTTCAGCTACGGGTACAACAAGGCGACCCCGGACGACGCCTACATGACGACCGAGGAGGTCGTGCACAGCCTCGTCGACATCGTCTCCAAGAACGGCAACTTCCTCCTCGACATCGGCCCGCGTGCCGACGGCACCATCCCCGAGATCATGCAGACCCGGCTGCGTGAGACGGGCCGCTGGCTGCGCACCAACGGGGAGGCGATCTACGACACCACGTACTGGTCCCGGATGGCCGAACTGGGCGAGGACCTGCGGTTCACCGTCCGCCCGGACGAGGCCTTCTACATCCACTCCCTGGCGAGGCCGGGCGCCAAACTCACCGTCGAAGCACCGATACCGATCCGCGCCGGCGACAGGGTGACGATGCTGGGCCACGGCCGACCCCTGACGTGGACCGTCAGCAACGGGGCGCTGGTGATCGACGTCCCCGAAGCCGCACGCAGGGCGGGACAGCACACGTGGGTCTTCAAAGTGCACTGGCGTGCGTGAGAACCGAGGGACATCCTGAGCCCGACCGGTGGTCGCGACGGCACAACACCTGCTCGCGACACCGGTTCGGGGCCACGGCTCTCTTCGCGAAGGAGGATCCGGTGACGGCAAATGTCCACCGGCGGGGGAGTCTCAAGGATCCGGGGTGGCCTGTCCCGACACGTGTCGTCTGTCGACCATCATGTGTCCGCGGTGTACCGACCGGATCGTCGTTCGCGGGGAGAGGATGGTGAGCGCGGGGCTCGCCGTCGTCGTGTTGCCGGTGCCGCCGCGTGTGTTGATCATGACGGAGACGGCGCCATGTGCTGTGGCCCGTCGGTCGGGGCACGGACAGGAATCGAGGAGTGGACGACCTTGGACCAAGAAGCACTGCAGAAGACCGCGGCCGACTGCGCCGAAGGATTGCCCGGGGCCGGCCTGGAGCACCGTTCGGCCCCGAGTGGGAGGTCTAGAAGGTGCGCGACAAGGTGCTCATGCTCATGACCGACGTACCGGGACGGATCACGCTGGAGGGCGGAAACACCCTCGACGAGAAGGTCGTGAGGGAGCTGGTGACCGACTCCTGCCGTCTGGCCGTCGGCCGGTTGCCGAAGTCCCGGCAGCCCGTCGCTCCGCACACCTACGGCCGCCTCGTCTGACCCGCCTCATGCCTTTCAGCGGCGCGAAGCTCCAGGACACCGCGCGCGAGACGGCACTCGCGCTGCCGGGAGTCGGCCACGGGCGCCCGTTCACCGAGCAACTGGACGTCTACAAGGTGGCGGGCAAGGTCTTCCTGATCGTCACCGACGACCCGGACGAACTCATCGTCACCCTCAAGGCGGAACCGGAGTACGGGCGGCTGCTGCAAGGCCAGTACCCGACTGTCACTCCGGGCCGCTATCTCGACAAGCGGCACTGGATCTCCGTAGGAGCCGGCAGGGGTGTCACCGCAGGCCTGGTCGCCGAACTCGTCGACCACTCCTACCACCTCGTCCTGGAGACGGTTCCGCACAACCGCCGCCCCGGATGACCGGCGGCCGACCGGACAAGCAACCGACCACGGACAAGGACCGCCCATGCACCGCATGTCGACCGAAGAATGGCACGCCTTCGTCACCCTCGGCGCGCCCACCGGACGATTCGCCACCGTCGGGGCCGACGGCACCCCCAACATCACCCCCGTCTGGTACGTCTTCGACGGCGAGGCATTCCTGTTCACCACAGGTGGCGCGACGGCCAAGGCCCGCAACCTGCGGCGCAACCCCCGTGCCTCCCTCTGCGTCGCCGACGACGCGCCTCCGTTCGCCTACGTCGAAGCGCGAGGCGAGGTGACGCTCAGCGAGGACCTCGACGAACTCCTCGACGTCGCCACCCGGGCCGGTGCCCGGTACATGGGCGCGGACCAGGCCGAGGAGTTCGGCAGGCGCAATGCCGTTCCCGGTGAACTCGTCGTCCGCCTGCACCCCACCAAGGTCATCGCCCACGGCGGCGTCACCGACTGACGAACACCCGGCCGCCGGCCACATCCACCGCGAGGCCAGGAGCCAAGGACCCGTCCATGAAGCACGAAGCACAAGCGCTGCCCCTGTTCGACGAGGACACGCAGCGCCCGCTGGCCGACCGGCTTCGGCCGCGCACCCTGGAGGACGTCGTCGGGCAGGAGCACCTCCTCGCGCCCGACGCCCCCCTCGGGCGCATGGTGGAGCAGGGGCGGCTGGTGTCGGCGATCCTGTGGGGGCCGCCCGGATGTGGGAAGACCACCATCGCCCGGCTCCTGGCGCAGCGGACCGAGCTGGCCTTCGAGCCCCTGTCGGCCACGTTCTCCGGTGTCGCGGACCTGAGGAAGGTCTTCGAGGCGGCCCGGCGCAGGCGCGGGATCGGCCGGGGAACGCTGCTGTTCGTCGACGAGGTCCACCGGTTCAACCGCGCCCAGCAGGACAGCTTCCTGCCCTACGTGGAGGACGGCACGGTCACCCTCGTCGGGGCCACCACCGAGAATCCCAGCTTCGAGCTGAACGGGGCACTGCTCTCCCGCTGCCGGGTCTTCGTCCTCAAACGCCTCGACGACTCGGCCCTGGGCACCCTGATCGCACGCGCCGAGGAGCTGCCCGGGCGCGAACTGCCGCTGGACGACGAGGCACGCCGGGCCCTGATGGCCATGGCGGACGGCGACGGCCGGTTCCTGCTCAACATGGCCGAGCAGCTCCAGGCGCTGCCCGAGGGCACACCGCCGCTGGACACCTCCGCTCTCGCCCGGCAGATCCAGCGGCGGGCTCCGCTGTACGACAAGGCTCAGGAGGGCCACTACAACCTGATTTCGGCGCTGCACAAGTCCATGCGCGGCTCCGACCCCGACGCGGCCCTGTACTGGCTCGCCCGCATGCTCGACGGCGGCGAGGACCCCTTGTACATCGCCCGCCGGCTCGTACGCTTCGCCAACGAGGACATCGGAACGGCCGATCCCCAGGCGGTGCAACAGGCCCTGGCGGCCTGGGACGTGTACGAGCGTCTCGGCTCACCCGAAGGCGAGCTGGCCATCGCGCAGGCCGTCGTCCACCTGGCGACCGCCCCCAAGTCCATCGCGGTCTACCGGGCGTTCGGCGCCGCACAGCAGCGCGCCCGCCGGACCGGCTCCCTGATGCCTCCGCCGCACATCCTCAACGCGCCGACCCGGCTCATGAAGAACATCGGTTACGGCGAGGGTTACCAGTACGACCCGGACACACCGGAGGGGTTCTCCGGCGCTGACTACTTCCCCGAGGGCATGGACCGCGAGACCTTCTACCACCCCACGGGCAGCGGCTACGAGGAGCACATCCGCCGCCGACTGGACCGGTGGTCGGCCCTGCGCGAGCAACGCCCCGACTCCGCCGACTGACGACTGCCGACCCGCGCACATGCACCCGTACGAACAAGGAGTTGCCATGGCAGGAACAATGCGGGCCGTCGTGGTCGCCGAGCCCGGCGGTGTGGAGCAACTCGTCGTCAAAGACGTGCCCGTGCCCAAGGTCAGGCCCGGATGGGTTCGTATCAGGGTCAAGGCCTTCGGGGTCAACGAATCCGAAGTCACCACACGCAAAGGCCTGTCCAGCCCCGACGTGACGCTGCCGCGCGTGCCGGGCATCGAATGCGTCGGCCTGGTCGACGAAGCGCCGGCCGGCAGCGGGCTGCGTCCCGGTCGGCAGGTGGCCACGATGATGGGTGGGATGGGCCGCTCGTTCGACGGGGCGTACGCGCAGTACACCGTGGTTCCGGTCGGCCAGGTGATCCCGTTCGACTCCGATCTGCCGTGGGAGACCCTCGGGGCGCTGCCGGAGATGTGTCAGACCGCGTACGGCTCCCTCAGCACCGGACTCGACCTGCGCCCTGGGCAGTCTCTGCTGATCCGCGGCGGCACGTCGACGGTCGGGCTGACCGCGGCCGCCATGGCGAAGGACCTGGGAGCCACCGTGCTCTCCACGACCCGCCGTCCGGAACGGGGGCAGATGCTGCGTGAGCTCGGTGTCGACCATCCGATCGTCGACGACGGCGAGATCGCCCGGACCGTGCGGGAGATCTTCCCGGACGGCGTCGACGCCGCGCTGGAACTGGTCGGCACGCGGGACCTCCAGGACACCCTGCGATCGGTCCGCGTGCACGGCACCGTCTGCTTCACGGGCGCGCTGTCGGACACGTGGACCATCCAGGACTTCAGCCCCCTCGGTCACATCCCCAACGGGGTGCGGCTGACGGCCTACGGCGGCGCCGCTTCCGACTTGCCGGCCGACGTGTTCGGCCACCAGCTGCGCGCCATCGCCGAAGGCCGGCTCAAGGTCAGCGTGGCGAAGGTGTACCAGGGTCTTGAGTCCGTGCGCGATGCGCAGAGCGACCTGGAAGCCGGTGTGACACCGGGCAAGTACGTGGTGGTGCCGGGTTGAGAACATCCCCAAGCGTGGATCTGCCGAAAGGCCGGAAGCGCGGCACGGACAGTCAGGGCAGGACAGGTCGCGCCGCGCTTCCGGGGCCGGAGCCGCTCCTCGGAGTGGTAGGTCGTTGCCTGGGTGATCGGTCGACCGGGACGCGGTAGGCGATCGCTGCGGGGGCGGCCGGGCCGATGCCTCGGAGGCCGAGGGCTCACATAGCCAGGACGAGTGTGACGGCGGTCGCCGCGGAGAGCAGCGCGAGAATGACGGGGGCCATGGCGTTTCCGCGCGTGGCGGGGTCGGCGTAGTCGCCGGCCTTGGTGTGGAAGCCCACCGCGCCGATCATCGTGATCCCGAAGCCGATGGCGGCGGCGATGCCCAGAGGCTGCCAGAAGAGCCCCACGGCCAGGCCCACGAACGCGGCGACCTCGGCCAGTCCTATGAAACGGACCAGCCCGGCGCTCAGGCCCATGTGGGACTGGAGCCCTGCGGATACGTCACCCTTCAGCATTGCCTTCGGCACGCCGGCGGCCAGCGACACAAGGGCGAGCAGCACGCTGAGGACCGCGGCGGTGATGTACATGGGGGTGGTTCCCTCCGATGTGGCCCGTGCCCGGCGAGGGGGCATGGCCTCTTGGTTGTTTCGTCGACGGGTTCGGCACGAGGAACATAGAGAGACAAGGATGATGTGTCAACTAGATGGTGGCCGTGAGTGGGGCGTCAGCGAGGACGGCTCGCGGGTGCAGCTGGAATACGGGTGCGCGGGGTCGCGTTACGATGTCGTGGTTGATGCGTCAACATTATGAAAGGGCTGATCACGATGCAGTTCGGCATCTTCACCGTTGGTGACGTCGCCACGGACCCGGCCACGGGCCGTACGCCGACCGAGCACGAGCGGATCAAGGCGATGGTGGCCATCGCGCAGAAGGCCGAAGAGGTGGGCCTGGACGTCTTCGCGACCGGCGAGCACCACAACCGGCCGTTCGTGCCGTCGTCGCCGACCACGATGCTCGGCTGGATAGCCGCCCGCACCGACCGCATCATCCTGTCGACCTCCACCACGCTGATCACCACGAACGACCCGGTGAAGATCGCCGAGGACTTCGCGATGCTCCAGCACCTGGCCGACGGCCGGGTGGACCTGATGATGGGCCGCGGCAACACCGGTCCCGTCTATCCGTGGTTCGGCAAGGACATCCGCGACGGGATCAGCCTCGCCGTCGAGAACTACGCCCTGCTGCGCCGCCTGTGGCGCGAGGACGTCGTGGACTGGGAGGGGAAGTTCCGCACGCCGCTCCAGGGCTTCACCTCCACCCCGCGGCCGCTGGACGGGGTCCCGCCGTTCGTCTGGCACGGTTCCATCCGCTCGCCGGAGATCGCCGAGCAGGCCGCGTACTACGGCGACGGGTTCTTCCACAACAACATCTTCTGGCCGAAGGAGCACACCAGGAAGATGATCGACCTGTACCGGCAGCGGTACGCGCACTACGGCCACGGCAGTGCCGAGCAGGCGATCGTCGGTCTCGGCGGCCAGGTGTTCATGCGCCGCAACTCCCAGGACGCCATACGCGAGTTCCGCCCGGTCTTCGACCGCTCGCCGGTGATGGGCGGCGGGATGGCCATGGAGGAGTACATGGAGCAGACTCCGCTGACGGTCGGCACCCCGGAGCAGGTCATCGAGAAGACGCTGTCCTTCCGTGACTACGCCGGTGACTACCAGCGCCAGCTGTTCATGGTGGACGGCGGCGGAGTCCCGCTCAAGTCGGCGCTGGAGCAGATCGACATGCTGGGCGCGGAGGTGGTCCCGGTGCTGCGCAAGGAGTTCGCCGTGGGCCGGCCGGCCCAGGTGCCCGACGCCCCCACCCATGTCTCGCTGCTCTCCGCCCGCGGCGCCGACCACGCCCGGGAGTCGGCAGGAAGGGAAGACTGATGGCTGACAACATCGACGGCTTCAACGACTACCCCGCGCCGGACGGAGTAGCACCCGACCGCTGGGCCAGCGCTCTGCACTTGTTCGACAACGGCGCCGGCCTGCCGCACGAGGAGAGCGTCCTCGAGCGCTGGGAGAGGGCCCGACTGCTCTTCGAGGCCCGGGACTACATCGGCGCCGCCCGTCTCCTCGCCGTCGTCGTCGAGGAGGTTCCGGAGCAGAGCGGTCCCCGGCTGCTGCTGGCCCGCGCCTACTACCACTCGGCCCAACTGGGGCGCGCCGAGGAGCAGTTGCGTCAGGTCATCGACCGCGATCCGGTGGAGCACTACGCCCACCTGATGCTGGGCCGCACCCTGGAACGTCAGGGGCGTGGCGACGAGGCGGCGCCCTGGCTGCGGATGGCCGCCGCCTTCTCGGGCGAACTGCCCTCCCGGACCTGAAGCGGCGGGCGCGCGGAAGAGGGGCACCGGTCGATCCGGTGCCCCTCGGCGTGGACTGCCGCGATCGTGGTGCCCCGCCGCAGGGTGTCAGCGGGCGGCGCGGCCGCGGAGCCGTGGGGCGGCCCGGGTCGGATAGGGAGCGAGCACCTGGCCCGCGGGTTCCGGGCTGCCGCCGGTGGTGGCGTTGTCGACGGTCTGCTGCTCGTCGGTGATCTCCTCGATGCGGAGCAGTCTGAAGATCTGGACCTGCGCCCCTGTCTCCGAGTCGGCAACCCGTGGGCTGCCGACTCGGCTCTCCGCGTTGCGGTGCACAGCGACGACCGCTCCGTCAGGTTCTTGACGAGTCTTCGGGCGCGCCCTTTTCAGAACCGTGCACCGACGTCCGCGCCGTTGCTGGGGCGCAGGAAGGTGGAGGACGGGATGGAGCCGTCGGCTGCCCGGGCGCCTGTGATCGTGCTCGCGTTGGTACTGGTGAGTGCCCAACTGCCACCCAGATTCCAGGAGTTTGCGGTGCCTGTGGAGGTGGATCCCAGCGATACGTCGGTGCCGTTGGCCACCGCGAGGTTCTTCGTCAGGGTGCTGGAGGACCGGTTGAAGTTGAAGCCGGTCTTCAGGTTGTCCCACGCGGTGCAGCGTTCGATCTTCATCTTGCCCGGGTTGTTGTTGTCGACGAAGCCGCCGGCGGAGTTGTCCCACGCCATGCTGTTGCGGACGGTGTGGTTGGCAGCCACGCCGTTGCCGCCCATCTTGAAGCCGTTGCCGTCGCCTTGGTAGTCAGGCAGGTTCCACCGGTTGTACCCGTTGCCCCAGGCGAGCGTGTTCTCCACGAGGATCGGCGAGTTGTCGAACATCCAGAAGTCCAGGCCGTCGTCGGCGTTGTTCCACAGACGGGCGCCGCGCAACACGTTGCCGCTGCCGGCGCCCTCCTTGATGGCGATCCCGTCAGCGCTCTCACCGTTCTTGCGGGGGTCGCGGTTTCCGTAACTGTCCAGGTTCAGGATCTGGTTGTTGCTGGAAGCGCCCTGGAGGTGGAACCCGGACTCGTAGTTGTCCCGGGTGACGAGGCGGTCGAAGACGTTGCCGCTGGTGTCCAGGCCGAACACGCCGTAGGGACCGTGGATGATCTCCAGGCCGACGAGCCGCCAGTACTCGCCCTCGATATGAACGGCACCACGCTCGGCACGGGGAATGCTCGAATCCACCGCTCCCGGGGTGTACGGCATGTTCTCGCCGTCGATGATCACGCGTTCGCCGTTGTAGTTGCGCAGCGTGATGGGCTGGCTCGCCGTGCCGCTCTTGAGTAACTGAAGGTTTGTGCTCGGTGCGTATGTTCCGCCCCGGACCTGGATGGTGGTCCCCGCCTGCGCCAGATCCACGGCGCGTTGGATGGTCTTCAACGGGGCGGTGAGCGTACCCGCGTTGCTGTCGCTGCCGTTAGGCGCCACGTACAGGTCGGTCGCGGCGTGCGCACCGCCGGCCGAGCCCAAGGTGAGGAAGCCGGCCAGCAGTCCGGAGAGGGCGGTGGACGTGGCGACGTGCTTCAGACGCATGATTCGTCTCCAGGGTGAGGCCTCGAACGGATGGCCGGAAAGCGCTTTCTGGAGACGTTAAGAAGCGTGTCATAGTCACGTCAAGGTGTCTGTACATGATCATTGTCTGTATCTGTGAATGCTGTGCGATGGTCGCTGTCGCGCCCAAATGTGGGGGTGTGATGGGTAGAGGTCTCAGTCGTGCGGGTTGGTGCGCCTCTCGCGGGTTGGGACTCGCCAACCCGGGGGCGTACCGCACGGAGTGCCGCGTCATCGCATGTTCACCTACGTGAACAAATTCAGTACAACACTATTGACGTGGTCGTGACAGGTCCCTACGGTCCGAGAAAGCGCTTACCCACAGGGGTTCAGCTCGTGCACCTGGTGTTCCGTTGCCGGAACCAGCGGGCCCACCGACCGGCCGGCCCCGACAGACGAACGAGGAGACGAGGATGAAGCGACCACTCCCACTGCGACTCTATGCGGCGCTGGCCACGATGGCTTTCACGGCCGCGACCGGCGCGGTTCTGTCGATACCCGAGGCATCGGCCGCGACCGGTAGCGCCACCGGCTACGCGACCCAGAACGGCGGGACCACCGGCGGCGCGGGCGGGGCGACCGTTCGGGCCACCACCGGGACGCAGATCCACGCGGCCCTGTGCGGCCGGGCGAGTAGCAGCACCCCCATCACCATCGAGGTTCAGGGGACCATCAACCACGGCAACACCACCAAGGTGTCGGGCGCCAGCTGCAACACCGCCGCCGGCGTGATCGAGCTCAAGGAGGTCAGCAACGTCACGATCATCGGGGTGGGCAGCGGCGCTGTCTTCGACCAGTTGGGCATCCACCTGCGCGACGCCCGCAACATCATCATTCAGAACGTGACCGTCCGGAACGTCAAGAAGTCGGGCTCGCCCACGTCCAACGGCGGTGACGCCATCGGCATGGAGCGCAACGTCCGCAACGTCTGGGTCGATCACACCACCCTGGAAGCATCGGGTGGGGAGGCGCAGGGGTTCGACGGTCTTTTCGACATGAAGGACAACACCCAGTATGTGACGCTCTCCTACAGCATCCTGCGCAACTCCGGCCGCGGTGGCCTCGTCGGGTCGAGTGAGAGTGACGTCTCGAACAGCTTCATCACCTACCACCACAACCGGTACGAGAACATCGACTCCCGCGCGCCCCTGCTGCGCGGCGGAACAGCCCACATGTACAACAACCACTACGTGAGCCTGAACGAGTCCGGCATCAACTCGCGAGCCGGCGCCAAGGCCAAGGTGGACAACAACTACTTCGAGGACTCCAAGGACGTCCTCGGCACCTTCTACACGGACGCGGCCGGATACTGGCAGGTCAGCGGCAACATCTTCGACAACGTGACCTGGTCCAGCCCCGGTTCGGAGAACCATCCCGCCGGCCCCGACCCGAAGTCCAACACCACGGTGAGCATCCCCTACGCCCACAGCCTCGACGCGACTGCCTGCGTGCCGAGCATCGTGAGTCGGACGGCAGGAGCCGGCAAGGGCCTGCTGGTGTCGAACGGCAGCTGCTGACCGGAGACACGTACACCCGCGGCCGGGTCGACCAGGTCGCCGGGGTGGGTTGGGGCAACGTGCGGGACGGCGACATGGGTACTTCCTGGTTGCCGACCCGCACGACCGCCTTGATCGCGCGACCTGGGTCGTGCCGAGACGACCGCAGATTCCGTACAGCCGGTTGCCGCTTACGGCTTTCGGGCGAGACCGCCGTGCTCGGCGATGACGCCGGCACCGGACGAACCGGGCTCCGGACGCCACTGCGTGACCGAGACGACGCCCGGCTCGACCAGTTCCAAGCCGTCGAAGAACGCGGTGATTTCCTCAACAGTGCGCAGGTTGTACGGAACCGCCCCGCTGTCGTTGTACGCGTCCTGGGCCTGCTCGAAGACCGGGTCGATGCCGCGTGAGCCGTCGTTGATGGAGAGGTAGCTCCCCGAGGGCAGCGCGTCCATGAGCCGGGTGACGATGGAGTGGGCCTGATCGTGGTCGGCGACGTGTCCCAGGATGTTGCTCAGGATGAGCGCGGTGGGCCGACCGAAGTCCAGGGTCTTCGCGGCCGCGGCGAGGATGCGGTCCGGGTCCGTGACGTCGGAGTCGATGTAGGCGGTCGCGCCCTCGCGGGTGGAATAGAGCAGGGCACGCGCGTGGCCCAGGACCATGGGGTCGTTGTCGACGTAGACGATCCGTGCCTCGGGGGCGAGTTGCTGGGCGACCTCGTGGGTGTTCTGGGCGGTCGGAAGGCCGGTGCCGACATCAAGGAACTGCCGGATCCCCGCCTCGGAGACCAGATAGGCGATGTTGCGGCGCAGGAAGGCGCGGCTGCTGCGGGCGATGGTGACGATGCCGGGGAAGACGTCGGTGTAGGCGTCGCCGGCCGCCTCGTCCACGGGGTAGTTGTCCTTGCCGCCCAGCCAGTAGTTCCAGATGCGGGCCGAGTGCGGCACAGAAGTGTCGATCTTCTGGTGCTCCGCTGGATCGGGCGTCGTCACAGGGTCGGTCATGAGTCGCGTCAGTCCTTCAGCCGAGGTATGGATCATTCATCGCACAACCTACGTCCGAACACCCGCTTCGCGCCCACCCGTTGAGGGGTTCGGGTTGGACGGCCTCAGCCGTACCATTCCCAGGTCCGAACGAGGCTGGCGCCGCTGACGGCCGCCAGCAGGTTTCCGTCGGGGTGGACGGCGAAGTCGTCGTAACGGCCGGCCTGTTCGAGATGGCGGATCTCGGGGTGGTGGGTCACCTGGGACAGCAGGCCCCGACGAAGCCACAGCACTCTCCCCTCGTCGGTGCAGAACAGGCGCATGCCTTGGGCCCCCAGGCTGTCGACGCTCTCGTGTCTGCTGAACTCCCGGTGCAGGACAATGGTTTGATCAGCCGTCAGCCAGACCCGTAGTTCGCGGAAGGTGGCGCACGCGACGTACCTTCCGGAAGGGGAGACGCTCAGCCAGCAGCCCGGTTTGAGAATTCCCAGCCGGTTACGGATGTCCAGTTCGACCGGTCCACGATGGTGCTGGTGGACGCGGATCTTGTTCGAGGTAGCCAAGGCGACAACCGAGGCGTCGGCGCTGATGGCGGATGCCGCGAGGCCCTGAGGGCAGGGCACTTCGCGGAGAATCCGGCCGTCGTCGAAGTCGCGCACGGCCAGCCGGCGGCCGTCATGGGTCGCCAGAACGGTGCCGCCGCTGGTGACCAGGAACTCGTCCTGGGCCAGGGGCGCGGTACGCCGCCGGTGTTCGCCGGACGTGCCCACGAAGTGGACGAGTTCCAGGCGCGTCCGGCGGGCGATGGCGACACTGTGGCGGGACGGGGAGGTGATGGCCTGGTGGCCGAGGCGCAGTTCGGCTTCGCCCGGGGCACCGGGCAGAGCCTCGCCCGACTTCAGGTCCCACCGCTCGATCGATCCGTCCCCACCGATGACGACCACCGTGTGATCCGGCCCGAATCCGATCGTCGCCTGACCGCCGGACTGCCGCGTCCGGCGTAACTCGCCTACGAAGTTCCCAAGTCCCAGTCGGCGGCCCGGGGGAGCGGGCAGCTTGGAGAGCACCTCGAAGGTGAAGGCCGCGGCGCACCTGGAGGCAGCGGGCTGCCAGACGTCGTCGTTGTCCTCGCCCTTGTCGGACAGCAGGTCGGAGATCCCCCGGACGACGAGCGCGCCGACGCCCGGGTTGATGTACGCGGCCTGTAGGAAGCCGTGTCCCTCCATCTCCACCGCGAGCGCGTCACCGCAGTGCCGGGCGAGGAGCCGAGCCGTGGCGGAGCGTTCGCCGGCCACCACCTTCGAGCCGGCGGCGAGGGGTTTGACGTAGGCCTTCGGGGTGCGGTCGGGCAGCGGAGACCTGATGCGGTTTCGCCAGGTTTCCGAGCGGGCGACCGACTGGGCACGCTGGACGAGGGCGAAGGTCGACAGATGGGTGGTGATACGGGCCTGGAAGCCCCCCTCCTCGTCCTTGCCTCTCTCGTAGTCGTAGATGTGGCGGGCGGCGACGACGTCGCACAGCTTGACGTCCTTGAGGCCGCCCGCGATGCCCACGAAGAAGATGTGGTGAGGCTCGAACTCCGTCACGGCCCGTTCGACGAGGGCTGCGGTGGCGGTGTTTCCCTCTCCCGTCTCATGGCATGCCACGCGCCAGGTGGCGTGTTCGCCGGTGAATTCGCCGAGTTCGAACAGGGCCCCGCGGACCTCGTGTTCGGTACGTGGTCCTTCGAGGTGATCCATGACCGCGGCCGACTCCTTGCCGAGCGCGCTGAAGACGACGATGTCCGCTCCGGGCGCCTGTGGCCTCATGGAGTCTCTTTCGTTCCGGGCTGTTCAGGACAGGGTGGCATCGCCCAGGCCGCCGTAGAAGTACCAGCCGTCCTCGTCGCCCGATTTCGTCATCACGCAGGCGATCTGGATCTGGTCCTGGTCGGTGACGTCAACCGAGAGTTCGGTGGCCTTGCTGGACTGGATGGTGGCGTCCTTGCCGATCGGGTCCCCGGCCGCGTTGGTGACCTTGATGGTCCCCATGGAACCGATCGCGTTGGGCGAGTCGGCCACGATGGCGGCCTGTGCCTGGAGCTGGGTGTATCCGCTGGTGCTGTAGACGACGCTGGTTCCGCTGCTGCTGCAGGTGAGCGTGATGCTCTTGGCGTAGTGCTGGCCGTGGACGGTGATGGGCTGGACGCTTCGGTCCCCCTCTACGGGGTCGAGGTCCGCGAGGTAGACGCTGGAGGCGTTCTCGGGTGTGCTCGGTTCGGGCGTTGTCGGATCGTCCGTCGGTGGATCCGTTTCGACGTTGGCACTGACTTTGGGTTCGGGTGTCGCCGTGACCGTTGCTGTGATGGTGGCGGTCGGTGCGGGGGCGTCGGCCTGGACCACCGTGACCCTGCCGCCGAAGAAGCCGGCCGCCACGGTCGCCATGCAGATGGCGAGGACCTCCAGCCAGCGCGGGATGACGCCCCAGCGACGGCGACTACGCCGCTCGTCCCTGTCGCTGTCCGTCTTCTTGTTGAGATCCATTTCTGTCCCCCCGAACGTCCGTGCTCCGGGCCGGGAACCGGTCTTGGGCCGTCGACCGCCGTCGTACGACCGGGAGACCGTTCCGGCACTCGAGCGATGAGATGACTGATGAGTGATGCCGTGTCAGGTCGTCAGGGAGGAGAGCTTGTCCTTCCCTCTCACGGCTGCCACAACAGTAGGGACCCGGCACAGCGACAACATCGGAGTTGCCGACTCACCTGAGAGCGCTCGAGACATTCAGAGGGCGCGCGCTCGCAGCGCACGCCTGCCATGCGCGGTCCGACCCGTCTACGACTCGGCCGACGACCCTGACGGCTACACGGCCCAACTGTCCACCGCTGAGCTGGCTGACGGTGACGAAGGTGGCCCGCGAGTGGTGACGCACCAGGCAGTTCAGCACGGCCGTGGTCTACGGGGTGGCCGGAGTCCGGCGCGATGCACCGGACCCGCTTGCAGTCGACGTGGGCAGCCCCGCGCTGCGGTGGTCGGGGGCCGACCTGCTGCTCCGAGACACCCTCGGTCTGCGGCGCGGCCCCCGGGTCATCCGCTGGCGGCCCTCAACGGATCTATGTCGTCGCCGAGTCGGCGGTCTCCGCCGGCTGGTTCCGGTCGTACGGCTCACCTGTCGTCGCCGTGTGGGGTCCATCGCCCTCGGGACATGCCGCCGTCGGGGTCTCGGCCGGTCCGTGGCGTGCGTGCCGGCGGGTGGCCAGGGTCCAGGCGGTGGCGGCGAGTGCGGTCACCGCGAGGGCGGCGAGCATCGCGGTCGTGTGGGATCCGGCGCTGTCGGCTGCCCGCGCGACGGGGTTGGGCAGGCCGAGGCGGTCGGCCAGCCAGCCGAGCGCCGCCGTGCCGGTGAGTGCGGCGCCGGTCAGGCGCAGTACGGGCTGGATGCGCAGGCGTGCGAGGACCAGCAGCGAGGGCAGGGCGAGGCAGACCAGGAGGAGCTGGACCAGCTCGATGCCGAGGTTGAAGCCGAGGAGGCTGGTTACGAGCTGTCCGGTGGACAGGTGCATCTCGGCCAGGACGAAGGAGAACGCCATACCGTGGCCGAGTCCGAAGAGCCCTGCCACGAGTGCCTCACGGCCGGGGAACAGCGGGCGGATCGCGTGGACGGCGCCGATGAGGATGCTCAAAGCGATGAACGCCTCGACGGGCCAACCTGGGATGTCCAGGTGGCCGAGCGCGGTCGCGGCCAGCGCGACGGAGTGCCCGGCGGTGAAGGCGAGCGTGATCCGGCCGATCCGGGCGAGCGCGGAGCGCGCGCCGACCAGCCCGGCCCACCGTCCTGCGGTGGCCGCGAGGGGCGCGGGCAGGAGCAGGATCAGCAGGAAGAGCAGGTGGTCGGTGCCGGTGAGGATGTGGTCGCCGCCCAGCTTCACCATGGCGAGGAAGCCGCGCCAGGCGCTGCCTTCGCCGAGGTCGACCTTGAGGGCTGGGACCTTCATGGTGCGGGTGTCGACCCGGATGGTGCCGACCTGGGTGGTGCCCGCCTCGGCGACCTGCCCGCTGGCCCAGTCCTGACGAACTGTCACGAGGACTGTGTGCGTGATGACTTGATGGACGATGACGTCGTAGTCGAAGGTGAAGTGCCGTACGTCGGCGCCGGCCGGCGGGGTGAGCACGACCTCGGCGACCAGCTCCCGGTAGGGGCCGGTGGAGGTCTGCTCGGTGCTGCTGAGGCGCAGGTCGCCGACGTTGACGTGCCAGGCCTTGATCCCGGTGCTGGTCGGGTTGATGTGGTTGCCGAGGTAGGTCCGGATGGCCTTGGCCCGTTTGGCCAGCGTGGCCTGGGTGGTGTCGCTCAGGTCGATCCCGCTGGCTCGGGAGAAGTCGTCGGCGGGCAGTTCCAGCCGTGCGCTCACCGACGTCTCGTATACGTCGAGTTCCACCACAGAGTGCGGCATCGGATGCGCGGCGGCCGGCGACGCCCCGAGGAGGAGCGTCGCCGGTACCACGATCGCGATCCCGGCCACCATGCGTGTCAGCGCTGCAGTCAGCCAGTTTCGCGGTCCGGTCATGAGAAGGAGAACTCGCTGCCGTAGTCGCGGGTGTGGTCCCGGTACACGGTGTGGTAGTGAACCTTGTCCTGGTAGACGAAGCCGTTCTGGCAGACGAACTCGATCCACACGCTGGGGCCGTCGATGCGGACGTAGTCGCCCTGGGTGTCCAGGCCCGTACCGCCGGAGTAGCTGACATAGGTCTTGCTCAGCTCACGCGCGTACGTCTTCATGAGCTTCTTCGCGGTGGCGTCGTCCACGCCCGCGACCCACGGGTGGATCGCCGCCAGGACCAGCTTCTGCTGCTTGGGGGACAGTGAGCTGGCCTTGATGCCCTCCTTGGTCTCCGGGAACTGGCCGTCCTCGCCCGGGCCGAGCAGTACGTCGTTGAAGGACTCGGACAGCTTGGCCTTGGCCAGCTGCTCCGTGCTCAGGCTGCCGGTCAGGGCGAGCATGCCGTTGCGGAACTTCGCCATCGGCTCGTACGCGGTGCCGTCGTCCGCGGTCCAGCTGGTGGGCTCGACACCGGTGAAGAACGGGCTGGCGCCGGCCACCTTGCCGTCCTTGTAGGTGACGTTCACGGCGAGGTGGTGGCCGCCGAACTGCAGCTGCCAGGTGCCGTCCGCCGACGGGGTGCCCAGGAAGGCCAGGAAGTAGATGTCGCTGCCGTACCCGCCACCGGCGCCGCCGCCGGTCCCGCCGGACGGCGGGGCGCCCGTCGGGGCGTCGCTGGCTGTGGCGCTCGGGTCTGCCGAGGCGGAGGCCGAGGGGTCGGCCGAGGTGGAGGTGTCGCCTGACGGTGCGGCGGGTCCGGAGCCCGAGCCCTCCGCCGAGGCCAGCTGGTCGTCGGCCAGGAGGGTCTCGAGGACGTGCTCGTAGCCGGTGCCCTTGCCGGTCCCCAGGGCCACCTTCAACACGTTCTTGAGGGCGGCCAGCTGGTCGGCGCTCAGCGAACCCGTCTGGATGCCGACCCGGCAGGACGAGCCGCACGGCAAGTTCGACCACGCGGTCGCGTTCGCCTGGGAGTAGTCCAGGACCGTCGCCGCCTGCTGGTCGGAGTCCAGCGTGTTCAGGAACGCGTTGGCCGCGCTGACCACGGCCGCGACGCCATTGGCCTTCTTGTCGACCGGGTAGTGGACCCCGGCCTTCTTCGCGTCGCTCGAGCTCGTCGCGGCGTTGGCCGCCACGAATCCACCGCCGACGAGGACCACACCGGCGGCCACGCCCGCTATACCTCGCCAAGTCCGTCGGCTACGGGCCCGACGTGTTCTCTCTTTGCTCACGAACACTCCCTGAAAGGAAAGGCGGGGGCGTCGCCGACTCGGAGGACGGCGACGCCCGGGGAAAGCGCGCGCTGGATGAGAGAACTATCAGCAATATTGTTGACAGCTCAACGCCCGAGCCGCCGGGCCTGTCCCTTTTGAGTGACGAGCGCCACATAAGCAGGAAATATGCTGTGCTGGTTCACAGGTTTCGCTCATCGCGCCTTCAGCCGCCGAAACAGGCATGCGTCATGAGACGACCGCCCTCCTGGCACCCCTCCGCCGTCGTTACCGTCGGCAGGCCTCCGTGCTCCGGTTTGCCGGACGCGACGCCGAACAGGACCGAGCCGGGGCAGGCCTCGGAGGAGCCCGCGTGATTCGCCAACACTCCGACGGAGAGCGACAGAGGGAAGGCGCCGCCGAGCCGGAAGCTTGGGCCGTGCCCTTGTCCCCGACAACGCCGTCGGCACCCAGGTGTCGGCGAGCGGATTCCGGACCTACCAGGTGGCTCCGGGCAGGAGTTCGATCACGTCGTACGACACGCCGGCGCTTAGGTAGGCATTGCCGCCGGAGCCGCTGACGATGTCCAGGGTCACCTCCTGATAGGCGTCCGGGGACCTGATCCAGGCGCTGGCAGGGACGGCGTAGCCGAAGGTGTGGTTGTTGCCGCGGTAGGAGCCCACGGTCAGTGACCGGGTCGTCGGCTCCTTGGCGGCCGCGGGGAGGGCCGAGACCCAGTCGTTGACCCGGACTCGCGGCCTGCCGTTCGCGAACGCCGTGGTGATGCCGACGTTGAGGGTGTGGCCGGATGCCAGTTGCTGTGCGGTGAGCTTGAAGCGGATCTTCAGGCGGCTGTTGATGTCCGCCCACTGATAGCAGGGGAAGTCGTTGGCCGACGACGTGCCCACGGTGTGGGCGGCGCCGGTCCAGGGCCTGGCCCGTGCGTCGGAGGGGTGCATGGTGGTCATCAGTGAGGCGTTCTTGAAGCCGCGCGGTGTGCCGCTCCAGTCACCGATCCGCCAGATGGCCGACTTGCTGCTCGGGTCCGCGCCGATCGCCAGGGTGTGCAGCGGGGTAGTCCGCCCGGCGGTAACCGTCACCCGTGTGGTGTGCACCGCCAGTTCCTCCTTGAAGACGGTGAGCGTGTAAGTGCCGGGCAGCATGTACGGGGACATGAAACGTCCGGTAGCCGGGTCCGCCTCGGTCCAGTACTGCGCGTCGGCGTTGGAGAACCCGACGGTGTAGGCGTACGCCTTGTCGCGGCCGGTGATGCCGACCCCCGCGACCCGCCCACGCCCGCTCCGGCCGACCCAACCGGCCAGGCCCAGGCCGTCGACCCAGGAGGTGTCGACACGGTCGTGACGCAGCGCGGGCGAGGGCGCGGAGCCGTCGGTGAAGGCCAGCACGTAGGGGCCCTGGAGGCCGAAGCGCATCGGCTCGGTCTGGTTCTCGCCGTAGTAGAGGATCTCGTACAGGCCGGCGCCGTCCTCGTAGTGGTGGCGCATGAGCGAGCGGTAGAACGGGCCGCCGGAGGCCTTCTCGTGGTTGCTGCGCACCATCCACATGCCGACGGTGCCGGTGCTCCAGCCGACGTGGTCGTAGTCGATGACGCGCTGGTTGGAGTAGTGCTTGGAGCGGGTGGTGCCGTTCGGCCTGCGGCGGATGTCCTGGGCCTCGATCAGGGTGTCGGTGCGGGCGTCCCAGGAGTCGGGGTTGTTGTTGGGGAACAGGCCGGGGCGGACGCGGACGATGTAGCGGGTGGCGGTGATGGAGGAGTCCGCCTTGTTCGTCCACATGTAGACGTTGTTCTCGCCGCGACGGGCGGCGTAGTAGTGGTGCATCGTGCCATGCACCACCGTGACCAGGATCGTGCCGCCGGTCTTCCGGATGCTCACGGACGACGTTCCCAGACCCGTCTCTACGTGCGAGTTCCGGTTGCCGTAGCCCTGGTATTCGGTGCCTTTGTACACGAGCGAGGTCAGGTCGCCGTTGCGGTGGTCGACCTTGAAGACGAGGTCGGCGCCGGTGCCGACCACGTACGCGCGCCCGTCGTCCCGGTATCCGAAGGCCGACGTGGCCGCGTCGGCGCCGTCGACGAGGGGTCCGGCGAGCGCGGCGCCCCCGGCGAGGGCGAGGCCGCCGACGGCGGTTCTGCCGAGGACGTTCCGGCGGGTCAGGTGTCGGTGGGCGTGCTGCGGCATGGGTGTTCCGTTCCCGTGTTCGTGTGTGAGGGGGTCCCGGCGTGGCGGGATCGAGGCGTACAAGGGGTGAGCGCGTCGTGCGCTCAGAAGGCGTCGCGCAGGTGGCTGACGGCGACGGAATAGTGGCCGCGGGCGGTCAGGGCGCGAAGGGCATTCGGGGCGGCGGCTCCGCCGTCGATGGCCGGGGCGATGCACCTGACCCGCTTGCAGTCGATGTGGTCGCCGCCGGAGACGGTGCGGGTGGTCACGGCCGGTGCCGGGGCGTGGTGCGCGTCCAGGTCGAGCGAGCCGGACGGCCGTACGGTCTGGTGCTGGGCGCGCTCGCCGAACGCGGACAGCCAGGGGGTGATCGTCTTCTTGGGGAGCGTCACCCTGAAGGCCCCTGCGGCGGGGGCGCCCAGGTCACCGCGGTCGAAGGTCACCCGCAGTCCGCCGTCGACGGTGAAGGCCATGTCGTCCAGGACGGCGGCGCGGGAGGCCGGGTCGGAGAGGACGTCATCGAGGGTGGCGGCGTCCACGCCCTCACGTCCCTTGAGCCGTGCCTTCAGGACGGCGACGAAGGCGTCCCGGGAGTCGCCGGCGACGAGCCCGGGGGCCGTGCGGTACGCGTCGGCCTTACCGTCGTACCAGTACGTCCTTGCGGACAGCCCGGACCCGGCGGCGCTCCGGTCCTGGGTGGTGAGCCGGACGCCGAGGACGTCACCGGAAGCGACCAGGAAGCGGTGGCTGATGTCGAGCTCGATGCCCTCCCCGCCGCTCTGGGCGTCCTCGCACACCGTCGAGCGGAAGATGGCCAGGCGCTGCTCCACGTCCTTCATCATCGCGACCGTCATCGCCTGGGCGCCGGGCACGTCCGGATAGCTCGTCGCGAAGGGGCAGGAGCTGTTCTCGCTGTTGTCCCTGACGATGCGCAGGCCCTTGATCTTCGATGGGTCGACGTCGTGGACACGTGATGACGCGGTGCTCGAACCGGACTGCGCGCTGACGGTCGAGGTGTCCGGGACAGCGGAGGAGGCGGACGAGTGGCTCACGGTGAAGGAGAGGGCACCGAGGACCAAGAGAGTCGGGACCAGAGTGTGAGTGCGCATGGGACCAGAACCTGACTGAGGGGTTGGTGGGACGCCGTCGACGGCGCGTCGCGGTCGTTCTGGTCACCGATCGTTCAGGTGAGAGGCGTTTTTCAGCGACCCGCCGGGCGCACTGAACAATCCAAACTCTGGATTTCTGTTGCGATTTCGGGCATTCCGGATGCCTGGTCTCGTGACCTGGCAAGGGACCTTCTGCGACTGCCCCGGTGCGCCCCGGACGTCACAGGCGCCTCCGCGCTGCCGCTACGGGACATGTGGGACCGCCGGCCGGGAGATCGCGACGGCGGCGGTGAAGGACGGAGTTGCCCCGAGGGCCAGATGGTGCGCCTGGGCGTGCGGGGTTCGGCGGTGATGATGATGTCGGCGGCGATGTACCGCTGGTCGTCCACGCCCGTGCTCCGGGAGAAGCCTGTGATCGCCCCGCCCGGGGCGCTGACCAGGGCACTTCCGTCGATGCCCGTGCATGACGGCGGTCAGGTTGGCGGGCGGGGCACCCGCGTAGGTGCCGGCCGGGCCCGTTCCGCTCAGCCCTTGACGGCGGAGCTGGCCACGCCCTGGACGAACCAGCGTTGGAAGAAGGCGAAGACCACCAGTACGGGCAGGACCAGGAGGACGCCGAAGGCGAGGATCTGGCCCCAGTCCGGGGGTTGCTGGCCCTGGAAGACACTGATCTCCAGGGGGAGGGGGCGCACCGAGGGGTCGGAGACCATCAGGACCGGCCACAGGAAGGAGCCCCACTGGATGAGGAAGGTCAGGATCGCGACCGAGGCGAACACGGGCTTGGACATCGGCACGATGATCGCGAAGAAGGTGCGCCAGGGGCCCGCTCCGTCCAGCCGGGCGGCTTCCTCGATGCTCGTCGGGATCTTCCGGAAGAACGTGTGGAACTGGTAGATGGCGAAGGCGTTGGCGATGAAGGGCACCGCCTGGATGTAGAGGGTGTTGCGTTGTCCGTTGAACATGTAGAAGAGCGGGACGGCCACCGACTCGAACGGGATGAGCATCAGCAGCAGGACGAGGGTGAAGACCGCTTCCCGGCCACGCCACTTCAGGCGGGACAGGCCGTACGCGGCCATCGAGTTGACGAACAGCCCGCCCGTCACCACCACGAAGGCCACCAGTACCGACACGCCCATGAACTGCCAGAAGTAGCCGGTGCTGTCGGAGCTGAGGCTGTCGAGGACGGCGGAGTAGTTGGCGAAGGTCAGATGGGTGGGCAGGAAGCCGGACAGTCCGTTCAGGACCTCGTCGGACGGCTTGAGGCTGCCGAGGAAGAGGTAGAGGACGGGCAGGACGAAGACGAACGCCAGAACGCTCAGGACGCTGTAGTCGAGGATGCGGCGGACGGGGGTGCGGGTCATGGCCATGGAGGTCAGTCCTCGTTGTCGGGCCGGACGACGCGGCGCTGGACGATCGTCAGGACGAGGACGATCAGGAAGAAGACGACGGTGATCGCGGACGCCTGACCGATGTTGTTCTGGTCGAAGGCGGTGGTGACGGCCTGGTACATGACCGTTCGGGTGGCGTCCTCGTCCAGGCCTCCGCCGCGGATGAGGATGTACACCTGGTCGAAGATCCGGAAGGACATCACCGAGGTCAGCAGCGCGACGAAGACCAGCGTGCCGCGGATGCCGGGCAGCGTGACGTGGCGGAACTGCTGCCAGCGGCTCGCGCGGTCCAACTCGGAGGCCTCGTACAACTCACCGGGGATCTGTTGCAGGCCGGCCAGCAGGATGACCATCTGGAAGCCGACGCCCTGCCAAACCGACAGCACGACGATCGATGCCATGGCGGTGGCTGTGTCGCCGAGCCAGTCGAAGGCGCCCCAGTTGCCGAGACTCACCGCGTCGAGCAGGGAGTTGAGCATGCCCTGCTCGCTGCGGGCCAGGATGAGTCGCCAGATCACGGCGACCAGGGCCATCGGGAAGACCACCGGCATGAAGAACAGGGACCGGAACAGGCCGATGGCCTTGAGCTTGCGGTTGAGGAGGATCGCCAGGCCGAGGGCGAGACCTGTCTGGAGCGGTACGACGACCGCGGCGAAGGTGAGGTTGTTCAGCAGCGCCCGCAGGAACGGGCCGGACTGGTCGGGGTCGGTGAACAGGCGCCGGTAGTGCTCCAGGCCGAAGAACGACGGTTCCAGCGGGGAGCCGAGCCGCACGTTGTAGAAGGAGAGCACGACGGCGTAGCCGAAGGGGATGCCGACGAAGGCGATCAGCCCGCCGACCGCCGGGGCGACCATGAGCAGGGCGTGCACCCGGTCCTGGTTCTTGCGCCCGGCTTTCGGGGGTTTGACGGATGGTGCGGAGGAGGCCTGTGTGGAGCGGCCGGGTGCCGCGGAGTGCGCGGGTTCCACGGTTTTCACGGGTGTGGGTCCTTTTCCCGGCGGGGGCCTACGGGATCTCGTAGCCGGCGTTGTCGGAGTAGTCCTGGTCGATGGAGCGGGCTGCCTTCTCCAGGGTTTCCTTCGGGTCCGCGCCTCCGTAGATCGCGTTGAGCGCCTGGGAGAACTTGGCGGTGACCGTGGGATACCCGGCCGTCACAGGACGGGTGACGGCGACGCAGGACTTGTTGATGTCGCTGTCACCGCACGGCTTGGCGAGCTGGTCGGCGAAGAGCTGGAGCGGGCCGCCCTGCTTGTACAGCTCGCTCTTGGCGAGGGCGGACTCGGTGCCGGGGACCGAGCCGTTGGCCTTGGTCATCGCGCCGACGCTGTCGTCGCTCAGGAGGTGGTCCAGGAAGGCGCCCGCGGCCTTGGCGTTCTTGGTGTTCGCGCCGATGCCCCAGGCCCACGATCCCTGGCCGGTCTTGGAGCCGTTGCCGAAGTCGGGCAGCGGCAGGACGACGAGGTCGTCGCCGAGGGCCTTGTCGTAGCCGGGGTAGGTCCAGTTGCCGACCCAGCTCAGCGCCACCTTGCCCTTGGCGAAGGCGTTGCCGTCGGTGTTGGGGTCGACGTACGTCTTCCAGGACTGGAACGTCTTCATCGCCGAGACCACGGCCGGGCTGTCGAGGGCGCCCTCGGCCTTGCCGTCCTTCAGCAGGGCACCGCCGGCCGACCAGACGATGGGGGAGAAGCCGTAGGTGCCCCACTCCGTGGCCAGACCGTACTGCTCGGAGACGTCCAGGACCTTGCCGTCGGCGTCCTTTGCCTTCAGCGCATTGAGTGCCGCGTCGAACTCCGCGGCCGTCCAGGCGTCGTCCACGCTCGTCGGGTACTTCACGCCTGCCGCGTCCAGGAGCTTCTTGTTGCCCCACACGCCGAGGCCGGAGTCGAACATGCCCAGGCCGTAGTGCTTGCCGTCGATCTCGCCCTGCGCCTTGATCGCGTCGGTGGCGTTGGACAGCGTCTTCGCGGACACATACGAGTCGATCTGCGCGAGCTTCTTGTTGTAGACGAAGTTCGCCATCGTCGGGCCGTCGAACTCCATCACGTCCGGCAGCTCGTCGGCGCCCGTGGCGGTGATGGTCTTGGTGTAGTCGTTCTCGGGGATGAGCTTCAGCTCGACCTTGATGTCGCTCTGTGAGGAGTTGAAGGTCTTCACCGTGTTCTGCAGTGCGGCGGTCTCGCCCGCCTGGCCCTGGTGGGCCCAGACACTGATCGTGCCCTTGCCGCTGCCCGCCTCGGCGGAGGTGTCGCTGCCGCCGCCTCCACCGCAGGCGGCCAGCGCCACCAGGGGCAGGGTGAGGGTCAGACTCGAGCAGAGCGTGCGGCGGAACCTTCTGCTTCCGGCGTTCATGGACGGTGCCTCCGTGCTGGGTGAGGGTTCTGGAACTCGACGATTCGGGGTGTGGGGAGGTGGGTTCGAAAGGCGGTGGCTCGACGAGGAGCGGGGAGTCACGCGGGTCTGTGCGGGCTCGGTGGGGCCGTGGTCTCCCGCAGCATCAGACGGATGGGCATCCGTACCTGGCCGACCGGCTCGGTATCCGGTTCGTCGAGTCGGCGCAGCAGCAGCCGGGCGGCCTCCGCGCCCTGCTCCGGGACCGGCTGGGCGACGGTGGTCAGCCCGATGACCTCGGCGAGTTCGTGGTCGTCGAAGCCGACGACGGACACGTCGTCCGGGACTTTCAGGCGGTGCCGGCGCAGGGCGCGCAGCGCGCCCATCGCCATCTCGTCGGACTGGGCGAACACCGCCGTCGGGGGGCGGGAGACGGCGAGGAGTTCGGTCATGGCCCGCTCGCCGCCGTCGACGGTGTAACCGCCGTCCGCCTCCAGTGCCGGATCGTGGGCGATACCGGCCTCGGCCAGCACGTCCAGGTACGCCTGACGGCGGTCGATCGGAGTGGTCCAGTGCAGCGGCTCACTGGCTCCGGAGATCATGCCGATGCGCCGGTGACCGAGGTTGACCAGGTGCCGTACGGCGCTGGTGGCACCGGTGTGGTCGTCGATGCCGACCACCGTGAAGCCGTCCCGAGGGCCGCCGACGGTGGTGGCCAGTGGCACTCCGAGGGAGCGCAGTGCGGATTCCTCGTCCAGGTCGGGGATGAGCAGTGAGAGGACGGCGTCCACCCGCTTGCGCACCGGCAGCTTGGTGAAGAAGCGTTTGCGTGCCTCCGGTGAGTTCAGGTTGTAGAGCAGCACGTCGTAGCCGGCGGCGCTGAACACCTTCTCGGCGGCGTCGAGGACGGTGCCGAAGAACCAGCGGCCGATGTACGGGACGACGACCCCGATGGTGTAGGTGCGTCCGCTGGCCAGGCTGGAGGCCGAACGGGATGCGGTGTAGCCGAGTTGTGCGGCGACGGTCGTGATCTGGGCGCGGACCTCGTCGGAGACGCCCGGCTGACCGCGCAGTGCGCGGGACACGGTGGACGCCGAGACGCCGGCGGCGCGGGCGACATCGGTGATGCTGACGGTCACGGCGCTTTTCTCCCGTTTGTTTCACGTCGGTGTGATCTGTGGGTGACGTGACCGTAGACCCGGCATCGTTGTTGCGCAAGCGTTTGCGTTGGGTTTTACTTGGGCCGATTCTTAAGCGATACCTCCGAGGTCAATGGTCAGCGCACGCGTTTGGGCGCTGCGAGCCGACAGGAACTGCGCATGCGATACGCCCCGCCCGGCCTCTGCGTGAACGACTTCGCCCTGCTGCGGGACGACGACGGCACCTACGCCGTGCTGCATCTGCAGGGCCCGTGGACGGCCGAGTTCGACCACCTGAGAATGGAGACGTCCTACGGCCGGGCCACCTCCACCGACCTGGTCCGCTGGAACCCGGAGGGCACCGCGTTCGGCAACGGCCTGCCCGGCCGCTTCGACCAGCAGGCCGTCTGGACCATGCACCCCGTCCGGCACGGCGACGGAATGGCCATGTTCTACACCGGCGTCTCCGGCCTCACCCCAGGTGGCTGGCCGCTGCAGTCGGTCGGTCTCGCCTACTCCGACCGCACCGACGGCACCGGCTGGCGCCGGCACGGCACCGGGCCCGTCGTCGAGGCGGACGCCCGCTGGTACCGCACCGGCGAACACATGGGCTGGCGCGATCCGTTCGTCGTGCGCGACGACGAGTCCGACGGCTGGGTCATGGTGGTCTGCGCCGCCGACGCCTCCCTGCCCGTCGAGGTCGGCGGCTGCGTCGCCTGGGCCACCTCCGACGACCTGGAGCACTGGACCGTCCACCCGCCGCTCGTCTCACCCGGCGACGTCGACGAGCTGGAGTGCCCGGTCCTGGAGCGTCTCGACGACGGCAGCTGGCTGCTGCTCGGCTCCGTCGGCGCCACACGCGGCTTCGAGGCGTGGACCGCGCCACGTTTGAGGGGGCCGTGGACCCGCCGCGGCCCGCTCGGCCCGACCGGCTCCTACGCCCCGCGCGTCATCGCCGCTCCCGACGGCTCCCGCGTCGTGCTGCACACCACGCCCCGGCGCGTGAACCTCACCGACTCCGGCGAACGCTGCCGCGGCATGCTCGCCCAGCCCAAACTCCTGGTGACCGCCCCGGACCAGGCACCTCGCCTGGAATGGTGGCCCGGCCTGAACGCCTGGTTCGGCGAGGAGACCGAACAGCCCGCCCTGCACGCGGTCGGCGACGTCACCCTCACCGGCCGCGTGGAGATCGCCCTGCGCACCGACACCGCCGGCGGCGACCGCCCGGCGCTGCTCGTCGGCTGCGACGGCAAGAACCTCTGGGTCACCGGCCCCCACGGGGACCGGCTCGGCGAGACGATACTGACCGAACCCGCCACCACCCTGCGCATCCTCACCATCGGCGAGTACGTCGAGGTCTACGCCGACGGCGTCTTCGTACTCACCACCCTGTGCTACTCGGGCCGACCCGCCCCCTGGACGGTCGTGTCCGAGGGCCGCACCCGCACCGTCCCCGTCCGCCCGATCCGCCTGCCCGACGTGGACCGCGACGACGCCTCGGCCATCTGGCCCGGCCCGCCACCGCGCTGACGACCCGCGGTCCCGCCCGGCGCACGACACCGCCCGCCGCCGGGACCGGCTCGAGGGCCGGCCCGGCGACGGGCGGTGCAGGCGGTGCGGGTCAGGTCAGTTGAGGGCCCACTGCTGGTTGGTCTGGCCGTTGCAGGTCCACAGGACCAGCTTGGTGCCGTTGGCGGTCGCCGCTTCCGCGGCGTCGAGGCACAGTCCCGACAGGTCGTTGGTGATCGTCCCGTCGGAGCGGACGGTCCACTTCTGGTTGGTGCCGCCGGTGCAGTCCCAGATGATGACCTTGGTGCCGTTGGCGGTGCCGTTGTTGTCGGCGTCCAGGCACTTGTTGCCGTAGACGACGAGCTCGCCGCGCGAGGTCTGCGTGAAGGTCTCGTTCCGGCCGCCGAAGCAGTCCCAGAGGATGGCCTGGGAGCCGTCGGTGATGGTGTTCTTCTCCAGTCCGGCGCAGCGGTTGGAGGCGGCACCGACGAGGGCGACGCCGTTGGTGCCGGGAACGCCCTGGACACGGATCGCGTCGATGTCGGGCGCGGTGGCGCCGGAGACCGCGGCGAAGCGCACGGTGTTGGTGCCCTTGGCCAGGTGCGCCAGTACGGACACGGTCCGGTAGGTGGAGGCCGAGCCCGTCGGCGGGAAGGCGACCACGGACGTGTACTGGCCGTTGACCTGGATGGTCGCCTTACGGGCCGTGCTGCCGCCGTTGGCGTAGGTGATGTCCACCAGCTTGGTGCCCGCCGCGCCGGTCGTGACGGCACCGAAGGTGGGCGTGGTGGCCGTGGTGGTGTCCTCGTACGTCGTCCCCGAGGCCTCCGTTCCGGAGACGGTGAGCAGAACGGCGTCGCCCGCCGGCACGGTCGTGGAGTAACTGGTCGCGTGAGACCCGGCGTTGGTGCCCGTCCAGGCGTTGCGCACGGACGCGGTGGCACCGGTCAGGCCGAGGTCGGCCCAGCGCACGGTCATGGACGCCGAGGAGGACGTGCGGTTGAGCAGCAGCACGGCGCGCTTGCCCGTGCCGGCGAGGACCTTGCCGTACACCTGCAGGTTGCGGGTGTCCTCGGCGACCTTGACGCCCTGCAGCCCGCGCGGGTCCTGGTCGATGGCGATGACCTCGCGGTTGGTGAGGATGTCGCGGGTGGCGGTGCTCATCGTGGCCAGGTTGTTGCCGGCCAGCAGCGGGGCGCCGGAGATCGCCCACAGGCCCATGTGCAGCCGGTTCTGGGCGGCCGTGAGGCCGCTCATGCCGACCATCAGCATGTCGGGGTCGTTGTAGTAGCCGGTGTGCTGGGCGGCCGGGTGCAGGCCCCGGTCGAAATTGGTGAGCATCATGGCGGTGGTCGGGGTCTGGCCCCACAGGATGACATCGGTGCTGGTGCGCCAGAGATCGCCGTACCCGGTGGCCCAGTTCCACGGCAGTCCGCTGCCCCACTCGCAGAACGACAGCACGAGCCGGCGTCCGGTGACGGCGGTCGCGGCCTCGTTGGCGGCGGCGATCTGCTTGTACGTCGTTTCCGGGTCGAGACCCTCCACCCGGCCGCCGCACCAGTCGATCTTGACGTAGTCGAAGCCCCAGCGCTGGAAGGTCTCCAGGTCCTGCTGGTAATGGCCCTCCATGCCGGTGTTGGGGGCCGCCGGGCGGGTGGTGGGGTAGTAGTAGCCGCAGCCCTGCTTGCCGGCGTCCGTGTAGATGCCGGCCTTCAGCCCCTTGCTGTGGATGTAGTCGGCGACGGCCTGCATGCCGCCCGGCCACAGCTCGGCGTCCACGGCGATGGAGCCGTCGGCGTTGCGGTCGCCCTGCCACCAGCCGTCGTCGAGGTTGACGTACTGATAGCCGGCCGCCGCCATGCCGGAGGAGACCAGAGCGTCCGTCTGCTCCTTGATGACGTCGGAGTCGATGCTGCTGGCGAAGCTGTTCCAGGACGCCCAGCCCATCGACGGCGGGGTGACGGCGGCCTGTGTGGTGCTGACCGCCGCCGGCTCGGCAAGCAGGGGTGCCGATGGATCGTGGTCGGCCAGGGCCGTCAGACCGGACACGGCGAGAGCGAGGGCGAGGACGCGCACGGTGACGCGTCTGGCCCAGCCGGGTGCGGAGGTGTTCGACACGCGGGTGTCTTCCATGTCAGTACCCGACGCGGAAGGTCGCGTCCTGCCGCTCCGTGGTCGTGGAGACGGGGTCGATGCGCAGGACGTAGTTCGCGTGGCGGATGTAGCGCGTCGGGTTGTTGTACGACCGGAAGGAGGCCCAACTCGCGTCCGCCAGGCCCGCCGTGCGGTAGAACGTCGCGTCCGCGGCGAACGTCGACGTGCCGTCGTTCGCGTCCAGCTGGAGCGCGTAGTTGTAGTGCCGCAGGTAGCGGGTGGGGTAGTTGACCGACTGGAAGGACACCCCGGAGCTGTCGGCGAGCCCGGGGACCAGGGTCCACAGGGAGTCCTTGTACGGCTCGACGGGGTATTCGTCGATACGGCCGGCGTAGTTGGAGTGGCGGACGTAACGGGCGGGATAGTTGTAGGACTTGAGCCGGTTCCAGGCCGGGGCGCCCCACTTGGCGAGCAGGTTGTTGTACTCGGCCGTGGTGATCGTCGCGATGCCGCAGTGCTTGGAGTTGACCGGCTGGGTGTAGGTCTTCTGGTCCAGGGCGGTCCAGGTGCCGGAGGCGAGGCTGCTCGACTGCCAGGCGTAGAAGACACCGTTGGGCGTGTAGGTGTCGCCCCACAGCCACCAGTTGCCGGAGGAGAGGGACTTGACGACCGTGGGGGCCTCGGTGCCGCCGTGTGCCACACCGGCGCTGTACTCGGTGAAGCTGCCCGGGTTCAGCGAGGTGGACCTGGCGCTCACCAGCGTCTGGTTCTTCTTGAAGTAGAGGTAGTTGTAGCCGTCCACGCCGACCGCCATGTCGCCGTCGATGACGTCGTAGCCGGGGTCGAAGAACACCTGCGGGGCCGAGGCCGTGACGAAGTCGCTGGTGTAGTTGACCATGATGACGTTGTGGCCGCTGCTGTTCACGGAGGAGTAGATGACCGCGTACTGACCTCGGCCGGCGTCCCAGAACGCCTCGGGCGCCCAGCTGTGGGTGGTCATGTCGTGCAGCTTCAGGCGCCGGTAGCCGGTGAGGGTGCGCAGGTCGGCGGAGTCCCAGATGTGGATGTACTGGCTGTTGTAGCTCCAGTCGGTGCCCTTGAGGTCGGTGGCGAGCACCACGAACGTGCCGTCCTGCTTGCGCATCAGGAACGGGTCGCGCAGGCCCAGTGCGCCGGCGGTGGGGGTGGCCAGGGGGTTGTTCTGGTTGAGCGGCGTCCAGTTCAGTCCGTCGGGGCTGACGGCCAGGTGCAGGCCGTAGTCGGTGCCGTCGCCGAGGTTGGTCGACTCGGTGAAGTAGACCATCGCGTATGCCGAGTCGGCGGCGTGGGCGGTGCCCGTGCCGAGGGTCAGGGCGACGGGGACGGCGGCTGTCATGCCGAGCAGAGCGCGACGGGACAGGTGGGGGTTCTTGCTCACGTGGGCTCCAGGGTGGCGTGCGGGGGCACCTGAAATGGCCGGTATTTCGAACGTGGTTCGGAAAATCGATCAGAACGTAGGGGCTGGGCATGCGCCCGTCAATCGTCCTGGCATGCCTTTGTGATTCTTGTGCGCTCCGGGGCGGCAGTGACGCGCCCCGGAGCGGGAAGAGGATCAGCGCTGGGTGTAGATGAAACCGACCTTGTCCACCTCGTCGCCGGTCCGGCCGTGGAATCCGGCGATCTGCCAACCGGACGGCGCGGTGCGGGTCACACAGTCGGAGGTGGTGGTGCCGCCGGCCAGGGTGTTGCCGAGGTTGGTCGTGAACTTGGCGTAGAAGATCCGCGTGTGGTCGTCCTTCTGGGCCTGGCACAGGTATGCCGTCGTCACGTACTCCCCGTTGCCGAGCGTCAGGGAGGACGCGGTGCCGCCGGTCCCGCCGTGGGTGAGCGTGGTGCCGTTCGCCAGGGTCAGGCTCACCTGGTCGACCCGGGATCCGGCGCGCAGGGCGATGGTGGTGGCGCGGGCGCCGGCGGGCACGCTGTCGATGTCGTTGTAGTAGTCGCCGTGCGGGCCGCCGAACTGGTCGCTGAGCTGGAACGCGGAGTTGCGCGACCAGCTGAAGCCGGCGGCGATCGGGTCGTGGTCGGAGAGCATCAGGCCGTCGTCGGTGAGGAACTTGGAGTGCGCGTTGTTGTACGACGTGGCGTTCAGCGAGACCAGCTTGCTGCCCCGGTAGAGGATCTTGTCGACGACCTCGCAGGTGTTGGGGACGGTGGTCCCGGTCTGGTCGCAGACCAGGGCGTCGCTGCCCTTGGCGGGCGCACTGCCGCCGCGGATCAGCTGGACCCAGGTGTCGGTGAGGCCGTTGGCGGCGGCGAACTCGGCGATGGTGTCACCGGAGCGGGTGTAGCGGGTGTTGGTGTCGCCCATGACCACGACCGCGTTGCCGGCGGAGTGGGTGGCGATGAAGTCGGTGAGCTGGCTGAGGTTGTCGGCGCGGGCGGCGAGGTCGTCGGCGTTGGTGCCCGCGTTGGTGTGCAGGTTGTAGAAGTCGACGTACACACCCTCGGCGAGCCGCTCGCGCATGAAGGTGAAGCCCTTGGGGGTCAGGCAGTCGCCCGACCCGTAGGTGCAGGTGTTCCAGCCCACCCGCTCGAAGTCGTCCTCGTCGTAGGAGGTCTTCGACAGGCTGTTGAGGCCGCTGCCGATGCCGGCGCCGCCGCTGGTGGCGGTGCGGTAGGCGTGGGCGGTGTCGGCCGCGTAGAGGTAGGCGTGGTAGTTGAAGTCCTCCTGGGCGTGGACGATGTCGTACGGCGCTATCCGCTGGCCGATCGTCGTGGTGGCCGACTCGCGGGGCGTCGGGGCGCTGGAGATGGCTTCGGGCAGGCCGGCCACGTTGTAGCTGAGGACGCTGAAGGTGCCGGAGTCGGCGGCGGCCGCGTAGGGGGTGGCCGCGGTGAGCCCGCCGAGAACGGCGGCCGCTGTCGTCAGGCAGGCGAGGAGTCTGCGCATGAGGGTGTGGCTCCTGGGGGAGAAAGCGGTTGCGGTGGGGACGGGGCTGAAGTTACCCCCGGTTACCCGGGGTCTGTCGAGACTTCGGGCGTTCTTTCACAGGAGTCTCCGGGCGTACATGGACGGTTCGGATCCACGCCGGGGGTCATTCACCGCACGGATCCACGCGATGGCATCGCCCCTGTCCCGCCGCACCCTCGAACCGTGCTCCTACGTATGGGAGGTGGGGGCGGCGTCGGCATCTGCGACCTCGAGCGCCCAGCGTTGGCCGCCGGATGCATTGCGGTCGGCCACGACCACCTCGGAGAGCCTGCTGTCCGGGTCCGGCGCCAGAGCCAGGTCCTGACGTCGGCGCAGCAGGAGCTCCCCATGGCTCGTGAGGACGTATGTCACCTCGCCGGTGGACGCGACGCACAGCGAGAGCCGGACGTTCCGGGTCCGAGGGTCGGCGGCCAGACAGAGGGAGGGGTCGGCGCCGCTGCGCAGCAGACCGTCGAACTCGTAGGACCATTGCTCGGACCCGCCCGAGGAGCACGCTGCCAGCCGGATGGCCGCGCCGGCCGAGGCCCGGCTGTCGACGGCCAGGCACTCTCCGGTGGCCAGGTTGTGCAGCCTGCCCTCGACGGAGGTGCCGGAGACGCCCGGCGAGGCGGAGGACACGGCGCCGGTCCGCCCGGTGGAGCCCGGGCTCGGGATGCTGTTGGCGGGAGCCCCCCAGGCCGGTGTGTCCGACGCGGGCGAGTCGTTGTCATCGGACCAGTTCTGGGCTGCCAGCACGGCCGCAAGGAGAGCGAGAGAGGCCAGGGCCGCGGCGGCGAACGCGCGATGTCTCCTCTCGGCCGTGGTGCGGTGGCGTCCGCCTGTAACCGGCGCTGCCTGCTCATGCTCCGGTGCGGCCTGCCACGCTCCGGGGGCAGTGCGGCCTGGGCGCGTGGCGAGGTAACGCCGCCCTCCCCAGCCGAGCACGGCATCCGCCAGCAGAAGCCCCAACCGGCCTTCACAGTATTCGAGTTGGTCGGCGGTGGACCGGCAATGAGGGCACTCGTTCAGATGCTGCTGGACATCCGGGAGCAGTGCGCCGCCCCGTCGAATGGGAACGTCGATAAGGCTGCTGTAGAACCGGCACTCCTCGGACGGGGCGAATTGCGTGTGAGCGCGCACCAGACCGGTCCGGAATTGTTCACGGGCTTTACTCAAGGCAGTTCTCGCGGCAACGGTTTCCATACCCAGCAAGCCGGCGGGTATCTCGATGGGTTCCGCCTCGACCTCCGTGTGCCACAGCAGGCATTGGGAGAAGTCCGACAACGCCACGAAGGCGCGTTCGGCGAGTTTTCGGTTGGCCGGGGCTTCCGGTTTGGCTGTGTGCAGACCACGGCCGCCGGTCGGTTTGCGCAGTTCTGGTAGGGCTGCGCAAGTCTTGTCGTTCGCGGCCCAGGCGCGGACGGTCTCGCGGACCGTCACGAGCAGCTGCGGACGCAGGGCCGCGGCGGGAGCGCCGCTCGCGAGCCGGTCCAGCAGCCGTTGAAACGCGCTGGCGGCCACGAACTGGGCGGTGGGAGTGGCGGAGGCCAGGCACAGGAGCGCGTAGTCGCGTGCGGCGAGCCAGTGGCGGGCCAGCAACACGGCTGTCGCGTGGTGTCGTTCGTCGACGTCGCCGTCCAGTTGGGCGACGAGGTCCGGATCCGGCTCCCCGAGGGGCAGTCCGGGACGGGGCGGGTACGGCGGGCGTGGGGGGTGGGAAACCTGCACGGAACCCTTTCCTTTTCATGGCAGGACGGCATACGAAATGACGTTCCGTCGGAAAGCGCTGGGTGATTGGTTCATACCTTGAGGATTCCCTTTTGCCTGGTCAGGGCCGGGAACTGCCTCAACGGAGGCTCACCTTCGCATACGCGAGTCGGGCGAGACAAGCGCTATCTCTGACCGATTTTCAAAACCCTGCGGGAGATAGAATGTTACCGGCGGTAGTCGCACCTGCATTCGAAGGGTGGGATGTGAAACTAACAGCCGCTC
The DNA here is from genome assembly GCF_053592055.1 of Streptomyces sp. NPDC002817. Taxonomy (NCBI): domain Bacteria; kingdom Bacillati; phylum Actinomycetota; class Actinomycetes; order Kitasatosporales; family Streptomycetaceae; genus Streptomyces; species Streptomyces sp. NPDC002817. The sequence continues at coordinate 26,553 of NZ_JBSFUY010000013.1, read as the reverse complement.
TGGTGAACCTCGCGGCATTTCTCCGGCAATTCCGGATAAGGCCGTGCGGCGCCGTCACGCGCGCAACTGGCCGTACCCGGCCGCCTCGTGGCAGACGGCCGGGCGCGGGACCCTGCGGGGCTCAGGAATTCGGATACGCGGCGCGCACCCGAGCCAGCTCCTCGGCGGTGACGGGCAGGACCGTTCCGTGCCGCGGCCGCGAAGGGAGCCGGTAGTCGCTCGGCAGTGACCAGTCGGGCTCGGCGAGGCCGTCGGTGTGGAAGGGCAGGTAGCCGCGTCCGCCGGCCTCGTCCATGAACACCCACCAGCCGTCACCGGAGTTGTCCTTGAAGACGGTGGGTCCCTCGACCCAGTCGGTACCGACGCCGGTGCGGACGCAGTCGTCGACCAGCTGCCACGTGCGCGGTGCCGTGTCGGGGGTGTCGACCGCGGTCAGGACGCGGGAGCGTTCCAGTACGACGTCTCGGGCGCAGGAGCCGACGACCTTGTCGTCCGTGGTGACGCGGTAGTACCAGCCGCCCTCCCTTGCCACGGTCGAGTCGATGACGCCGCCCCCCGGATCGTTCCAGGCATTCGGTTCGCTGAACGTGCGGAAGTCCCGGGTGGTCGCGTACATCATGCGCGGGTAGGTGCTGCCGGTGTGCTCGGTGTCGTCGGCCGCGTAGAGGTTGGAGGCCCAGTAGACGACGTACGCACCCAGCTTCGGGTCCCAGGTGGCCTCGGGGGCCCAGGTCATGCCGGCCTGGTCGCCGGAGACCTTCACGTGGCGCTGTTCGGACCAGTGGACGAGGTCGGTGGACTCCCACACCTCCAGGTACCGGCTGCCGAAGCGCATCTCGTAGCCCCAACCCTTGCCGCCGTTGATCTTCAGGTCGGTGGCGACGAGGTAGAACTTGTCGCCCTCGGGGGAGCGGACGATGAACGGGTCGCGGACGCCGTTCTCGCCGAGGGAGGAGGTGAGCACCGGCTTGTTGTCGTTGAGGTCGTCCCAGTGCAAGGGGTCGTTGCCGCGGGAGGCGCCGAAGTACACCTGCTCGCCGTCGGTGTAGCGCTCGCCCGCGAAGTAGGGGAAGAAGTATCCCTCCATCGGCTTCCGCTCCGCGAGGGGGCGGACGGTGACGTCGAAGCGGCGCGTGACCTGGCGGTGATCGAGCCGGACGGTGGCCGTCAGGGAGACATGGGCGGACGGCCGGCCGTGGGCGGGGCGGTTGACCTCGCCGGTCGGGGTGATGGTCCGCGGCTTGCTGGACGCCCATTTCACGGCCGCGCCGTACAGAGAGGTGGTGGGGAGAGTGAGGTAGCCGCGAATGTCGTCCGCGTTCCAAACCGTCAACGCGGCCGCGGCCTCGGTGAGTTGCGGGTCGACGGCCGACGGTGGCGTCGCCTGCGCGGGCAGGGCGGCGCACGCCACCGCGGCGGCGACGAGCGGTACCAGCAGGGGTCTGGGCAGACGCCGCGGAGGGCGGCGCAGAGAGAGCAAGGAAGGCATGGGCGGCTCGTCCTTTCGTCTTCGGGAGGGAGCTGTCCTTCACCGCACACCACTGATGTGTCGAACATCGTTCGCACTGTCGGATGGATGGCGGGAGGGAGGCGGTATCGCCGTCAACACCTGTGCTGTTCGGCCTCCTGCGTGCCGTGGGGGGTTGGCAGGCGCGAACGTAGCGGCGGGCCAGGGTGATCGTCAACGATTTTGCCGACTTTCACAGTGACCCCCGGCTTTGCGGGAGTTGGGAGGCCGCAACCTGCGTGCCGCGTTTCTGATCAGGCTCTGATGCCGCTCTGAGGAACGCTCTGTTCCCTGGTGCACAGCGGGCGGGCCGCACAGAAGCGAGAGATGAGTGACCTACACGATCAAGCGCTGCGCGACGGCCTCGCCGGTGAGTCCCGCTACGCGACCGGCACCGCGCCGCACGGCTCCCACGGGGCGCTCACGAACGGCTGGGATGTGGTGAGCGGCAACTGCGAGTTCCCGCAGTCCTCCACCTGGACCTGGTACGAGTCCTACGCGACCACCGGCGGGGCATCCGTGTCGATCGGCGTCAACACGAAGCCCTCCTGCAAGTTCACGGACCAGCTCTCCGCCGAGATCGGGTTCAGCGCCAGCTGCTCGTGGTCCTGGTCCAAGACCCACACGTTAGAACAAGACGTGACATCCCCATGACGGGACATGCGAACGGACCCAGATGGCAAGGAAGTTCCCCCGGGCCGGAGCCCGGGGGAACGCGGTCAGGAACGGGTGCGCTCGACCTTCGTCGTGCCGGAGCCGACGGGCCCGATGCGCAGCACGGTGCCGGTGAGGTCGGTGAGCGGCGTGACCTTCACACGTCCCTGCCCGCCGGGTGCCTTCGCGGTCACCCGGTACTCCGCCGGGTCGGCGTCGCCGATCTCCACCTCCAGTACCGCGCGGGAGTTGGGCGGCACTGTCACCCGTGTCGTATGGGCATCGGTGGACCGCTGTACGGCGACCTTGACCGGGCCGCGCACGGACGGGACCGTTCCGGCCGCCTCGGTCAGGGCGCCGGTCCTGGGGCGGATGAGGAACTCGGCAGCTCCCGGGGAGGTGACGCGGACACCGAGCACGTGCCGGGGGATCGCGTTGGCGGGAGCGGACGCCCAGGCGTGGGAGAGCGTCATGTTGGACTTCAGCGCGGGATCCCAGGCCTCGGTGACGATGGTGGCCTTGAGCGTGTCGAGCATGTGCAGCCAGGAGTTGGTGGCCGTGGAAGTGAGCAGCGCGAGCGCGGCATCGGCGCGGCCGAGCCGGAAGAGGGCGTCGAGGAGGAACTGCGCCCCGTAGACGCTCACCCGCATGCCGCCCGCGGCGAGGGTGTCTCCGAGCCGTGCGCGTACCTCGTCGTCCAGGGTGTCCGCGACGCCGAGCGCGACGGGGAAGGCGCTGGCGTGCTGGGCGCTGTGCGTGGTGCCCTCGCCGTCGAGGAACCGGCCGGCGGCACTGTCGAGCAGGTTGGCGCGCATGGCGGTGGCGAGAGTGTCGGCGCGGGAGCTCAGGGCCTTCGCGTCGTCGTCCTTGGCGAGTGCTGTCGCGCACTTGGCCAGGGCGTCGAAGGCCGCGTACTGGAAGGCGTTGACGACGGTGTTGACGTTGGTGAAGACGTAGCCGTCGCGGCTGGCGGTCGGCCAGTCGACGAGGTCGCCCAGGTCCTGGCTGCTGCTGCCGGGCGCCTTGCGGACCAGGCCCTGGGAGTCCAGGTAGGCGGTGAGGTTCTTCGCGGCGAGCAGGTCGTAGTCCTTGGCGAGCTGACGGTCGTCGCCGGTGGCGAGGTAGTCCTCCCAGGCGGACAGTGCGCACATCAGCCGGTACTCGGTGGGCCAGGTGCCCTTGCGGACCAGGTAGTCGTTGGACCAGCGGGCCAGGGCGTAGGAGCGCTGGACGCCGTACTCGGAGAGCTGGTTGATCAGTGCGTCGCCCTCGTAAGGGCCGCGTTCCCGGGTCGGGGTGTCGGTGTAGAGGTCGCCGCGGGTGGCTTCGATGGAGTACCGGCACAGCTCCCAGACCCGGTCGAGATCGGGGTCGGAGCTGTGGAAGGAGGCGTCGGTGTCGTCCCAGTCGAGTCGCCAGGCCCGCCCGGTGACGACGGCTGCGGACAGGTCGAGGGTCGTGCGCAGTTCGGCCCAGCGGAAGCCGCGGTAACCCCAGTGCTCGAAGGTCTGCTTGCCGTCGCGCAGGGTCCACACCTCGCGGTAGGTGTTGGTGGCGCGCAGTTGGTACTTGACGGTGCCGTCGGAGTTCAACTCCTCGCCCAGGCGTACCTCGACGGTGTCGCCCGCGCCCCCGTCGACCTCCAGGGACAGCCCGCCGACGATCTCCCGGCCGAGGTCCACCAGCCAGCGGCCGTCGGCGATCTTGGTGACGGAGGCGGGAGCGACGTCGTGCAGCCGCGGCGACTCGATCGGCGCCGGGAGGAGTCCGCTGATCGCGGTGCGGACGACGGGAGTGTGCCAGTCGCCGTCGTCGAAGCCGGGCCGGGTCCAGCCGACGGGCTCCTGCCGCAGGTCCCAGTACTCCTGCGGGACGGTGAAGTAGCTGCTGCCCGCGCTGCCCTTCGCGGGCAGCAGCCCGGCCTGCCGACGTGCCTTCCAGTGGTCTCCCGAGGCGACGGTGGTCCGGCTGCCGTCGGTGTACGTGATCTCCAGCTGGGCCAGGAACTTCTGCTGCGAGGTGGTCCAGCACAACGCGGCGAGCGCGTTCGGCCCGCCGTCGGCCCGCAGGGTCGAGGTGACGTCGAACGCCTGGTAAGCGGTCCCGGTGCCGGAACGCACGGAGGCGTGCCCGACCACACTGCCGTTGCTCCACACCTTGGCCACGTACTGCCGTGCCGGGTCGGGTGAGGCGGCCGCGACGTAGAGGACGCCGGCGGCGATCTTCTTGCCCGCGGCCGTGTCGTACTCGTGGCGCAGCAGCGCCCAGGTGTCGTCGACCCCGTAGGAGGAGAGCGAGGAGGCGCCGGTGGGGAAGGTGAGCGTGCCGCCGGAGACCGTGCCGGTCGAGAAGGTGCCCTTGTCGGAGGCGAAATCGTCGTCGAGGAGGACGGTCCCGTCGGCGGCGGTGAAGGTGACACGGTCGTAGACCTGGGACTCGGTGAGGCCGTTGCGCAGGCCGATGTTGCCTGAGGTGTAACGGGTGTCGGTGGTGGTGTCGACCACGGTGCCGTTGACGCTGGTGGTGAAGGTGGAGCCGGTCATGGTGACGGCGAGGTCGAGCCACTCCCCGGTGACGACGGCGGACGGCAGGCGGACTTCGCCGAGGACGCTGTAGGTGCCGTTGACGCAGACGTGCTTGCGCAGGATGCCGGGACTGCCGGCGCGCAGCTGCCACATGTAGTTGTTGGCGGTGTTCGCGGCGCGGAACCACACCCCGGCGGCCACGGTGGTGATTCTCAGCCGGGTGGCGAAGGTGCCGTCCGTCATGACCGGTCCGGACGGCACCCAGATCGGCTCGGCCTCCCACTCGTCCTCGACCGAGGTGGCGAGCAGGGCGGGCTCCGACCAGGCCGATCGCTTCTCGCCCCAGCTGGCGACCCGCCACCAGTAGGCGGTACGAGGCCGCAGGGCCGCCCCCGCATACGGCACGGCGGTGGAGTCGGCGGACCTGCGCTTGCCCGAGTCCCAGACGAGCCGCTCGTCCTCGAAACCGCCCGGAGTCGCGGCCAGTTGCAGCTGATAGGCGTGCTGGAGGGTACCGGCACCGAAGTCGGGCACCTGCCAGCTGAACCGGGGCCGCTGCCCGGCGCTCGTGGCGAGTGCCTGCGGCAGCAGGTCGGCCAGGGTCCCGGTCGGCGCGGGCGGCTTGCCGTGGGCTGTGACGCCGGGGCCGTCGGCCGCGAGTGCCCGGGGCCCGCTCAGGACGACCGAGGCGGCCGTGGCACCACCGAGTTGGAGAAGTCTTCGACGCGACAGGTCCCGGGACATGGTGCACCCTCGGCTCGTGAAAGGTTTCAATACGATTGCCCGGAGGTTAGGGTTCCGCGGCGTGGTGGTCAATGCCTGGGCCGAGAATGAGTTCGTGACGGGTTGAATCGATTTAGACCTGACTTTCGATGTCGCGAGGGGGACCGCGCAGACTGTCAGGTCACATCGTGGCGCGCAAGTGGCTGACGGTGACGAAGTGGTAGCCGCGGGCGCCGAGGGTGCGCAGGATCTCGGGGACCGCGGCGACCGAGGTGGGGTGGATGTCGTGCATGAGGACGACGTCGTTGCGCTTGACCTTGCCGATGACGCTCTGTGCGACCTTCGCGGCGTCGGGGTACTTCCAGTCCTCGGTGTCCAGGGTCCACAGCACGGGCGAGAGCTTGGTGGCGCCGCGGACGGTGCTGTTGACCGCGCCGTAGGGCGGACGGAAGAGGGTGGGGGCCTTGCCGGTCGCGGCCTTGATGGCCGCGCTGGTGCGGTTCAGCTGGTAGGCGACCTGCTCCGCGGTGAGCTTCGTGAGGTCGGGATGGCTCCAGGAGTGGTTGCCCACCTCGTTGCCGGCACGTGCCTCGGCGCGGACCAGATCGGGGTGGGCGGCGACATTCTGGCCGACGGTGAAGAAGGTGGCCCGGGCGTCGTACTGCGCCAGGTATGTCAGCAGGGTCGCCGTCTCCGGGGCGGCTGGCCCGTCGTCGAAGGTCAGGGCGACGCACACGACCTTCTCGCAGTCGGTGTCGTCGTCACCGGAGGCCGTGTGTGTGGGCACGGCGGGAGTGGGTGTGGCGGCCGCCCCGAGGTCGAGCGAGCCGGACGGCCGTACGGTCTGCTGCTGGGCGCGCTTGCCGAACGCGGACAGCCAAGGGGTGACCGTCGCCCTGGGGAAGGTCACGACATAGGTGCCGGCGGCGGGGGTGCCGACCTCGCCCCGGTCGAAGGTCACCCGAAGGCCGCCGTCGGCGGTGAAGGCCATGTCGTCCAGGGTGGAGGCCAGGTCCGACGAGTCGGCGAACGCCTCGTCCACCGTGTCCGCGTCGGTGCCGTCGCGTCCCGTGAGCCGCTTCTTCAGGGCGGAGACGAAGGCGTTCCGGGACCCGTCGCCGACGAGCCCGAGCGCGGTGCTGTACGCGCCCGCCCGTCCGTCGTACCAGTAGGTGCGCACACTCAGCCCACTGCCCGCCGCGGAGTGGTCCTGGGTGGTGAGCCGGACGCCGAGGACGTCACCGGAGGCGACCAGGAACTGGTGGCTGATGTTGAGTTCGCCGACGTCGGCCGACCCGCTGCTGTCGCCGCACGCCGAGCGGAAGGCGGCCAGGCGCCCGTCCACGTCCTTCTTCATCGCGGCCGTCATCGCCTCGGCACCGGGCACGTCCGGGTAGCCGGCCGCGAAGGGGCAGGAACTGTCCTCGCTGCTGTCGTTGACGATCCGCAGACCCTTGATCTTCGAGGGGTCCACCGCCCTTACCGGCACAGTGCCGGAGGACGATCCGGGCCGCGCTCCGGCGGTCGCCGTGTCCGAGGTCCCGGAGGACCCGGACGAACAGGCAGCCGTCAGGGAGAGCGAGCCGAGCAGCAGGAGGGAGGGGAACAGGAGGTGTGTACGCATGAGACCAGAACCTGGACTAGAGGGCTTTTCCGAGTTCGATAGTCCAGGTCAGAGGCATTTTTCAGCGACCGTCACCGTCACTGTGAACAAAGAATCCCGCTCAGCGTGCCGTCGCGCACACCCGCCGGTACGGCACATCGGGCACGTACGTCCGCCACTGGGCCTCGGTGAGTCCTGCGCCGACCCGGTCGCACAGGATGCGGACGACGTCGTCCGCGCCGACCGGGTGACGCTGGAGCAACACATCCGGGCCACCGGTGTACAAGGTGGCGCCGTCGCGGGTGAAGGCGAGGGTGTCGATCTCGTCGCCGGATGTGGGCAGGTCGCCGCCGAGGAGCTGTTGCCCGGCGGTGTCCCACAGGCGCAGGGTGCCGTTGCGGCCGCCGACGGCGAGGGTGGAGCCGTCGGGGGAGAAGGCGAGCGCGCCCACCGCCTCGGGCTCGCCCTCGGAGACGGTGTCGGAGGTGCCGGTCAGAATGCCCATACGGGTGCGCAGGTCGCCGTCCCACAGGGTGACGTGCCCGGTGGAGTCGCCGACGGCGAGTCGGGTGCCGTCGGGGCTGAAGGCCAGTGCGGTGACCTGTCGGCCGTCGGCCAGGGCGCGTCCGCGCACATGACGGGACGGCAGCTCGGCGTACCGGTCGGCGGAACCGGCGAGCAGCCGGCCGTCGGGCCGCAGGGCGAGCGTGTCCGCGTTGAGGGCGCTCAGGGTGGCCGTGCGGCGGTGGGCGGCGGTGTCCCAGACCTCGGTCGTGCCGTCGCCGTCGGGGGAGCGCGCGGCCAGTAGCGTCCGGCCGCCGGTGCCGAGGGCGAGAGCGGAGACGATGCGATCCGCCGCACCGGACGTCTGGAACGACGTACGGACCCGGTGCGCTGGGACGTCCCAGATGGTGAAGCGCTGCCGGAGGGAGCCGTGCGAGGACACGGTGTCGGCGACGGCCAGAGCCCGTCCGTCCGGACTGAAGGCCAGCGGTGGGGCTCCTTCGGCACCGTCGCCCGGCAGGGCACCGAGCGTGGTGCGGGCAAGGACGGCGCCCGTCCGTGTGGAGCGCAGTTCGAAGCGGTAGCCGGAGCCGGACCGGGTGGCCGTGGCCAGGACGGTGCCGTCCGGGCTGAGCGCGGTCGCGTCGGCCGGAGTGCTCTGCCAGTGAGCGTCCAGGCGGTCGCTCAGGTCGTACGTGCGCACCGTGGCGCCGTCGAGATAGCGCAGGGTCCGCGCCTTGCCGGGGGCCCAGGTCAGGTCGCTCACCTCGGCGCCGGCCAACGGGGTGTGGAAGACCTCCCCGCCGCCGAGGTCCAGCGACCACGCGGCGATCTCCTGGTCGTCGGCCGTGGCCAGGAACCGCCCGTCCGGGGACAGGACGGCCTGAGTGAAGCCACTGGTGCCGCTGCTCTGGAAGTCGGCGACCTCCCGTCCACCGGAGATGTTCCAGACCGTGGCCGTGTTCCCTGAGATCACGGACAGCCGTCGGCCGTCTCCGCTGAACCGCAGCAGCCGGGAGCCGTGGTCCGCCCCCGAGCCGGTGCCGCAGACGGTGCCGCCCGCCTTCTCCCAGGAACCCCGCAGCCTCGTGCCATGGACGGTGTCCCACACCTGTGGTGCGCCGTCGGCCGGGCACAGGGCGAGGAGGCGGCCGCCTGGACCGATCGCGGTGGCGGTAAGGGCGCGTGGCGTGTCCGTGCTGAACACCACCTTGCCGTCGCCTGCCCGGTGCACCTGGACCGGACCGGGACCGTCCACCGGTCCGGTGCCGTAGGCGCTGCCGTCGGGCGCCCCCCAGTAGACCGCGTCGCCCAGTTCGGCGACGGGTCTGTGAGCGGCGAGGTTCCACAGTTCGCCGCCGTCCTGTCGGGTCAGGACAAGAGAGCGGGCGCCGAGGCCGGCATCGGAGGCCTCGGCGCCCGCGGGCAGGCGGTAGGTGGCGGTGACACGGTGGTCGGCCACGTCGCGGACGGTCACTTCGGAGCCGGTGACGGTGATGAGGGCGCGGCCCCGATCGGTGAGGAAGCGCTGGGAGTTCTCACCCGTCTGCGGGTCGGTGAACGCGTCCCGCTCCGGTCGGGCCTGGGCGTCGAGCAGGGCCGAGCGGGACTCGGTCAGCGGGGCGAGCCGCCAGGCCGCGACGGAGAGCAGGGCGGCGGTGCGGGGGTCGGCGGAGCGCAGACTGTCGGCGACGGTGGCCAGGCGTCGGGCGGCCGCCTTGGCCGCCTCTTCGTCACTCGCCCGGTCGCGTTGCCAGGCCAGCAGGCCCGCGGCCAGGGCCAGTACGAGGAACGCGGAGAGCCCCACGGTGAGCAGGCGGGTACGCCGGGCGGCCCGTGTCCCGGCCTCCCGCTCGGCATCGCGCGCGGAGCGGGAGGCGTCGAGGAAGTCCCGCTCCAGCGCGGCGAGGTCGTCCTGGGACCGTCCGGCGAACAACTCCTCGGCCTGGGTCAGCCGCGTGCCCCGGTACAGCGCTCCCGGGTCCCGGTCCAGCTGCTGCCAGGCACGTGCCGACTCCCCGAGCAGCCGCTGCGCCCGCAGCCGTCCCCGGCTCTCCTCGATCCAGCCGGCCAGCCGGGGCCAGCCGGTGATCAGCACCTCGTGGGCCAGCTCGACCGTGTCACCGTCCAGGGTGACCAGCCGGGCTGCGGCGAGGCGTTCCAGCACGTCCTGCGCGTCGGACCCCAGCTCGGCCCGGGACGCGGGGCGGCGCGTGTCCGGGGCGCCGTCGCCGGGAGTGATGAGCCGCAGCAGGATGCGGCGGGCGGTACGGGCCTGCTCCGGCGCGAGGCCGCCGTAGACCTGCTCGGCGGTCGCGGCGATCGCCCCGCGCACACCGCCGGCCTCCTCGTACGCGGCCAGGGTGAGTGTGCGGCCGCGGCGACGGCGCCAGGTCTCCAGCAGGACGTGCGAGAGCATCGGCAGGGCGCCGGGCTGGTCGGTGACCTCGTCGATGACGCGGGCGGTCAGCGCGCGCTCCACATTCAGGCCCTCGGCGATCGCGGGCTGTGTGATCACGTCCCGCAGTTCCTCGCGGCCCATCGGCCCGATCAGCAGGGTCGCTCGGCCGACCGACTCCGCGAGCTGCGGATGGGTGCCGCAGTGGCCGTAGAAGTCGCCGCGCACGGCGATGGCAACGCGCAGCCGGCTCGCGGGCTCGCGGGCGGACAGCAGCAGATCCAGGAAGCGGTCGCGTTCCGCGCGGTCATGGCAGAGGGTGAACAGCTCCTCGAACTGGTCGACGATCACCCAGGTGTCCAGGCCGGCGTCCTCGCCGTCCCCGTCGTCCTTCGGGACGAGCGCTCGCTCGTGCGTGCGCGCCGGCTGTTCACCAGGGGTGAGCACCCGGATCACCGCCGGGCGGTCGGCGCCCTGCGCCTGCCGCAGAGCGGGGATCAGCCCGGCCCGCAGCAACGACGACTTGCCGCTGCCGGAGGGACCCGACACGACCGCGAACCGGTGCGCGCGCACCAGGCCCACCAGCTCGCCGACCTGTTTGTCCCGGCCGAAGAAAAGATCACTGTCACCCGGTTCGAAGCGGGCCAGGCCCCGGTACGGTGCCCGCTCCCCGGTCGAGGCCGCCCGGACCTCCGCATCCGCCTCCCGCCAGCGCCGCTCCCACTCGTCGGGATCGCCGTCCAGCACTTGGACGTATGCCCGCAGCAGTGCGAGCGAGGGCAACTGGTCGCCTGCTGCCGCCTGGGACAGTGCGGTCGTCGAGTAGCCCGCCCGCTCGGCCATCTCCCGGTACGGCGGCTTTCCCGCCTTCTCCCGCAGCAGCCGCAGTTCGTGCGCGAGCCGCTGCACGGGTCCGGCATCAGGGTTCACCGGTTTTTCGCGTCGTCCCACCGGGCCGTACCTTTCGACCTGCAAACACACCAGTGATCGGCGCCAAACCTACGTTCGGCCGCCGATTCGTGGCAATTCCGGCCCATTCCGCGGACGCGGGGACATGACCGTGCCTCCGACCGGTACGGCCGGAGGCACGGCGTGGAGCTGGCCGGGACGGCTAGCGCACCGTGCGGTACGCCGTGCGGATGGTCTGGGTGGCGGTGTTGCCGTCGGTGTCGGTCAGGGACGCCCGGAAGGAAACGGTGCCGGGCTTCCTCGGGTGGGTGAGGGTGAGGGATCGCTTGCCGGTGTGGTCCGTGTGGACGGCGACCGTCTTCCAGGTGCGGCCGCCGTCGTACGACACGTGCACGGTCAGCGACTTCACGTGGCCCTTGGCCGAGGCCGGGCCCTGGAGTGACAGCGGCACGGTGACGCGGGCGCCCGCCTTGGCGGTGCCGGTCAGGCTCAGCTTCGGGTGGAAGCGGACGACGGAGAGGGGGAAGGGGACCCCCTTGGTCTCACCGTTGTCGCGGGAGGTGAAGGTCCACACCGCGTCCACGTGGTCGCTGGTCCCGTAGTCCTTGGTGCGGTCGGTGCTGATGGACAGCCGGTAGTGCGTCCGCGCGGCGGGCAGGCCGCCGTAGACGTTCAGGCAGGTGTCGTCGGTCGTGGAGGTGAAGACCCGGGAGCCGGAACTGAGCCGGGTGGTGATGGTGGCCTGGGGGAGGTAGGCCAGGTTGCCCGGGCCGTCGGAGAACATCGGCACGCACACGTAGGAGAACCCGCCGAGCCGTTTGGCGCCGGTTCCGGACGCCGGTGAGACGGCCGGGCCGTGGACGCCGCCGTTGAACCCGACCCGGTAGGTGCGACCCGGCTCGAAGCGGCGGGCGGTGAGGAAGGAGACCGTGTCCTCGTTGTGCGAGCCGTTGGCGATCCGAGCACCCAGGTTCCAGCGCAGACCGCGGTCGGTGCTCAGGTACTGCACGAGAGAGGCGGTGGGCGCCGGGTGCTGGAGGCCTTCCGAAAAGATGGACGCCCGGCCGAGCTCAGGCCAGTCGGGGGTGGACCAGTTCACCTGGGGTGCGGCGCCGGCCCGGGGCAGGGCGGTGGCGACGGAGGTGTTCACCCGGGCCATGTCCCGGGTGGTGGAGAAGGTGCGGTTCAGGCCGGTGAAGAAGGAGCCGGTGCGGGTGGTGACCAGGTTGTACGTCGGTGAGGTGGAGGTGCGCTGCCAGATCCCGCCGAACTGGGCGACGAAGGAGTCTGCCGTGGTGCCGGAGCCGATCTGCCCGAGGGCGGTGTCGCCGGCGTCGACGGTGTTCCCGCCGACGTAGTCGTAGGCCGGCTCGGCGCCGTGGGCCGCGAAGAGGACCTGCGCGTCGCGCGGGGTGGCCCGGCGGTCGGGAGCGGTGATCCTCACCGGCTTGGCCCTGCGCCCGTCGAGGGCGAGCGTGGTGTTGCGGTCGAGCAGCAGACGAGGTGCCACCAACAGGGCGGTCTTCCCCCGGGGGTCGGTGGTCTGGGCGTCGACCACGTAGTGGCCCTCGGGCAGCCGCAGGCTGGCCGTGCCGTCGGGGTGGTTCTTGTCGTCGTCGAACGGCGTGTACTGCTTGCCGGTGTCCAGGTTCGCCACGGTGACGCCGGGCGCGTCGTCGCGCTTGCCGTCGCGGCGGGTGACAGTCAGCTTCAGCTTGTACGACTCCACCTCACGGATGACGCCCAGGGCGGTGCGCACGCGCTGTCCGTCGCCGCTCGCGGTCACCGCGCCGGAGTAGGCGCCGTCGGCGCCGCCGAGCCGGGTGTCGGCGGTGACCGTGGCCTGCGCGGTGCCCCCGGCCGGGACCGTCAGCCGGGCCGGGGAGATGGTGAACATGCCGGCGGGTGCGCTGCTGCCGTCGGGGCCGGTCACGTCGGAGGTCAGGTCCAGGGTGACGGGCTTCGTGCCGAAGTTGCGGTAGGTGAGCGTCCGGGCCGCCGGCTGGTCGTCGTCGTGCGGCCAGGAGGCGGTGCCGAAGCCGACGGAGGCCGGCTCGGTGGTGACGTCGGCGCCGGTAGCCCGGGTCAGGTCGACCCGGCCCGCCCCTACCTCGTACGCGCTGGTGCCGGTCAGCGGCTTCGCCGAGGCGGTCAGCGCGGCCTTGATCCGCTCGCCGGTCCAGTCGGGGTGTTCCTGGGCGAGGATCGCTGCGGCGCCCGCTACGTGCGGGGTGGCCATGGAGGTGCCCGACATCGACACGTACCCGGGTGCCACCTCCTCGCCCTCGCTGCCGTGGGCGGCCCGCGCGGCGGCGATGTCGACGCCGGGCGCGGCGATGTCCGGCTTCAGCGCGCCGTCCGCGGTGGGGCCGCGGCTGGAGAAGTCGGCGATCTTGTCGTGCCGGTCCACCGCGGCGACGGTCAGCGCGGCGGCGGCCGAGCCCGGAGTACCGACGGTGGTGTCGGAGGGGCCGTCGTTGCCCGCGGCGATCACGAACAGGGCGTGGGAGGAGGCCGACAGGTCGTTCACGGCCTTCTCCAGGGGGTCCACCTCGGGGGCGTCCGTGTCGCCCAGGCTCATGCTGACGACCTTGGCGCCCTGCGCCACGGCCCACTGCATACCGGCGATGATCGACGAGTCCGATCCGACGCCGGTGTCGTCCATGACCTTGCCGACCAGCAGCTTCGCGCCGGGCGCCACACCCTTGTACTTGCCGTGGCTTTCCGCACCGGAGCCGACGATGGTGGCGGCGACGTGGGTGCCGTGCCCCTGCTTGTCGTCGGTCGAGCCGGAGCCGGAGTCGGAGCCCGCGAAGTCCTTGGTCTTGAGGATGCTGCCCTTGAGGTCCGGGTGGGTGGCGTCGACGCCGGTGTCCAGGACGGCGACCTTCACGCCCTTGCCGTCGTAGCCCTGCTTCCAGGCCCCGGGGGCACCGATCTGCGCGACCCCGCCCTCCGGGTCGGGGTCGCCGCTGTCCTGTACGGCCGCTTCGACCTGTCCGTCGAGCCACATCCGGTCGATACCGGGCGCGGCGGCCACGGCGCTGTCACCGGTGACCGTGTCCGTCAGCGCCCGCCACACATCGCCGGCGTCCGGCTTGTCGGCGGTCAGTGCCTCCCCGCGGACGGCGGGCAGCACCTGCTCGACCTCTGCGTCGGCGGCGGCCAGGGCACGTCGGGCACCGGCCTGGGTACCGCTGCCGCCCCGGTAGGAGACGATCAGCGGCACCTGCTTGCGGTGGGCGTCGTCGTAGCCGTCCTTGACGAGCCGCGTGATGTCGAACAGGCGGCGGTCCAGCCGCCCGCTGCCCAGCAGCCGCGTCGCGTCCTGCGGGACGACGTAGGTGTGGCCGGCGAACTGCCGTATCGAGAAGCCGATGTGCCCGCGGCCCTCGCCGCGCCGCACACCGGTCACCCGGCCCGTGCCGTCCACGCTCACGGTGTCACCGGTCACCAGCGTCACCCGGGCACCCGCCCGGGCCGACCCGCTCGCCGCTGTGGCCGTCAGGTCCACCGACGGGCCCGCTGCCGCCGGGGCGATGGCGGTGGCGGTGAGCCCGGCGACCGCCACCAGGGCCGGTATCCCGTATGCGGCACTCCGCGCCGTCAGTCTCCGCGCGATGCGGCTGTGCTTGTTCCGCAATGTGCTGTCTCGCTTCCCCATAGGTCGGTGGATGGTTCCGGATGAAGGGCGCAGGGGCGGCCCCGGCCCACGCAGGGGGCGGTGGGGCCGGGGCCGCCCGAGCCGTCGGCGGAGGAGTGCCGTCGGCCGTGATCGAGTCTTGGCCTGCGGAGGATTGGTCAGTAGCCCCTCCAGGGCACTGAAAAATCGAGCCGGACTCGTGCGCGTGCCAGGACTCGGCCGTTCGGCCGGTGTGCGTGGCCCGCGGCGTCGCGGCAAGTGGCCATTCGGCTGATCCCGCCGTGCCGATGGGAGGTTAAGGTCGCGCCGTGGATCTCCTGAGCAGCGTGCGTGCCCTTGGTACGTCACCCGGACCGGATGGCCGCCGACGGGACTTTCTGAAGGCGTTCGGCATCGTCCTCCTGTTGCTGGCGGCAGGCGTGGACGTGCTGTTCGTCGGCGTCGACGGCGGTTCTCTGTGGCCGCAGCTGGTGGTGCTGCCCATCGGTCTCGCGGCGCTTCTGTGGCCCGTCGCCCGGCGCCCCGCATGGCTCACTGTGCCGGTGCGCACCGCCGTGCCCGCGGTGCTCTCCGGCGCCGTGACGGCTGCCGTGTTCCTGTCCGGCCGGGAGGCGATGTCCGGCCCCGGTGAAGTGGCGACCCTGCTGTGCCTGCTCCTGATCGCGGTGCGTGACTGCCCTGTGCGTTGGGCGGCGGTGTGCGGCGTTCTGGGCGCGGTGGCCGTTCTGGCGCTGCCCTACCGGCAGGCCTTCGGCGGGTCGTCGGTCAACCCGTTCACCATGCTGTTGCCGGTCTGCGCGGTGGCCGGACTCGCCGGATACCTGCGCGCGCTGGAGCACCGCCGACGCGTGGCGGTCACCGAGACCCAGCGGGCCGAACGCCTCGCCATGGCGGCCGACCTGCACGACTTCGTGGCCCACCATGTCACCGGGATCCTGGTGCAGTCGCAGGTGGCCCAGCACCTGGCCATGTCGGACCCCGAGCGTCTGGCCGGGATCCTGAAGGACGTCGAACGCGCCGCCACCGAGGCTCTGGCGTCCATGCGCCGTACCGTCGGCCTGATGCGCGAGGTCCCGGCGGCGGGGGACACCGACCGCCACCCGACGGGCGATCTGGCCGTACTCCCCGAACTGGTGGAAGGCTTCGTCGGGCCCGTCGGCCCGAAAGCCGCCCTGCGCCGTGATCCCTCGGTGCCCGACGACCTGCCCCACGAGGTGCAGGCCGCCGCCTACCGGGTCGTCCAGGAGGCGCTCACCAACGTACGGCGGCACGCCGCCGACGCCACCGAGGTGACGGTCGGCCTGGTCCACGACGGGCGCGCGCTGGAGGTGACGGTGCGCGACGACGGCCGAGGCGGCGCCCGGTTGCCGACCGCCGCGCGTGGCGGCGGCTTCGGCCTGGTCGGACTGGCCGAACGAGTCACCGCGCTCGGCGGCGAGCTGCGTACAGGACCCCGATCCGGCCGTCGGGGCTGGGAGGTCATGGCGATCCTGCCGACGGAGAAGACGTCGTCGTGACCGCTTCGGCAACTGTGCCGGGGCCCGTGACACTCCGTCATCCGTCGTTCGGTCGAGATCTCTCCCCTCGCGGTCGGTGATGTGTGGCCGTTCGGCCGAGGCGGCCGCCCTGCGACGAGGGCAGAGTGAGCCCGGTCCACGCCCCGACCGCACGAGCACGCGACGGCCCTGCGCGCATGCCCGCCCCGTCATGTGTCCCGGTCGCGTGGACTTCGCAGGTGACCGGGACAGGAGAGAGATCAACATGGTGATCCGGGTGGTCGTCGTGGACGACCAGGACATGGTGCGTTCGGGGTTCGCGGCGTTGCTGTCGGCACAGAGCGACATCGACGTCGTGGGGGAGGCACCCAACGGCCGCCTCGGCGTCGAGGTCAGCCGCAGCACACACGCGGACGTGGTGCTGATGGACGTACGGATGCCGGAAATGGACGGGCTGGAGGCAACGCGACAGCTGCTCGATCCACCGCCCGGCGTGGTGCACCGCCCCAAGGTGCTCATGCTGACCACCTTCGACATCGACGACTACGTCTACGAGGCTCTGCACGCCGGAGCCAGCGGCTTCCTCCTCAAGGACGCGCCGGTTTCCGAACTCGTGCAGGCGGTACGGGTGATCGCCGCAGGTGAGGCGCTCCTGGCCCCGTCCGTCACCCGACGCCTCATCGAGGACGTGGCCCGGCGCCGCCCTGCCCCGCGCCGGGACCCGAATGTGCGGCTGAACGGTCTCACCCCCCGGGAGACGGAGGTGCTGCTGCTGGTCGCTCAGGGCCTGTCGAACGCGGAGATCGCCGCGAGGCTGGTGGTGGCCGAGCAGACCGTCAAGACCCACATGTCCCGGCTGCTCGCCAAGCTCGGCGCCCGCGACCGGGCGCAACTCGTCGTCATGGCCTACGAGTCGGGGCTGGTCGCCCCGGGCAGGCCGCACCCGGTCCCGGGCACGTAGCACCCAGGTGGGACACCGGAGTTGGCACCCGGGTGTGACGTGCACTGACGTTCCCGCGACTTACCGTCACCGCGCCCTGACCAACCAGACCGGTTTCGCACGGAGCGAGCATGCACCAGCACATCGACATCGACCACATCATCGGGCTCTACCGCGCCTACGCCCACGATCTCGACAGGGTGCGCGAGAAGCAGCGGAAACTGCTGACGCCGCCGATCTCGCTGAAGGCCCAACTCGACGACATCGAGGCGGAGATCACCTATCTGCTGCTGCGCGAGGCCCGCCCGGAGACCGTGGTGGAGATCGGCACCTTCCACGGCTGGTCCACCACCTGGATCCTCCAGGCACTGAGGGACAACGGCACCGGCCACCTGTACTCGTACGACATCGTGGACCACGTCGTGGGCAACGTCCCCGGGCAACTGTCCACCGGCCGCTGGACGTTCACGCAGGGGGACGTGCGGGAGAACCTGGAGAAGATCCCGGACACCGCGGACTTCCTGTTCATCGACGCGGCGCACTCCGCGAGCTTCGCCCGCTGGTACATCCGCGAGTTGTTCCCGCGCATGCGGCCGGGCATACCGGTGTGCGTCCACGACGTCTTCCACGGTCGTCGCCCGCTGCCGTTCACCGAGGGCGCGGTCGTCCTGCGCTGGCTCGCCGACCGGGAGAACGACTGTTTCACCGCGTCGCGGGTGCATGACCCCGAGACCCACGACCGCCTGAACGACGTCAAACGGTCCCTTGCTCTGGGCCATCCTCTCCGGGACAGCAGGGACAACCCCATGATCTTCTTCACCCTGCGCTGAGGCCGCCCGGAGTCTGGTCGGCGCGGCACGGTTTGCGTGCCGCGCCGACACGGAGGTGCCCCGGCGGGCCAGGGGGGAGTGCGCCGCCGGGGCTGCTCGGGACGGGCCCGTGGGTCATCACGCGGGGACCGCTGAGGGGTGGGCCTTGTTGATGATGCCGACGAGGTTGTCGGCGGGCGGGAAGTCCACCTCTTCCGACGATGGGTCAGACCGCGCCGTTCGTGTTTCCGTCCGCAGGACGGTGTTCCCAGAGCGTCTCGCCTTGGACTTCCATGACGACGGTGCCGGATTCGTTGGTGAGGGTGCCCCGGCTGCGGACCACGGCTGTGCCGTCGTCGCGGGGGCGGACCTCCATGATCTCCATGGCGCCGTGCAGTACGTCCCCGGGTCTGACCGGCGCTCGCATGCGCACGGGTCCGAGTTCTCGGCCGGCGATGAGCGCGGCGCGCGACAGCACCGCTTCCACCACGAGGCGTTGCAGGAGTGCGGCGGTGTGGAAACCACTGGCGATGAGGCCCCCGAAGCGGCTCGCGGCCGCAGCGTCCTCGTCCGTGTGCAGGGGGAGAGGGTCGAAGCGGCGGCCGAAGTCGAGGATCTCCTCCTTGGACACCTTGGTGCTGCCCAGCTCGAACACGGTTCCGGGGTGAAGGTCCGCCGCGTAGAGCACGGCACTCACCGCCGTTCCTGCGTCGACGCAGACCCTGCGTCGTCGAGGTGGTGGCGCGTGACGTCCGGCGCGGGGCCGGACCCTGCCGGGTCGTGGTGTCGGGCGAACCGGTGGATGTGCACGCCGTGTCGCATGCGGGTCTCCGTTCGTGTCCTCGTCGCGGTGGGTTGAGTGATGATGACGGCTCGGTCCTCGTCCGTCGGGCGGGCCGGTCCCGGGCGTCAGTCGAGTTCCGTGACAAATCGCCAGAGCAGACGGCCGAACGTCTCGACGTCCTTGTCCGGCCATCGGCCGAGCCGCTCCTCGAGGCCCTCGCGCTGGTGCTGCCTGACGCGGGCCAGGCAGGCGAGACCGATGTCGGTGAGTTCCAGCAACTTGGTCCTGGGCCGGGACGGATGGGCCACCCGGCGCAGCAGGCCCTCGTCTTCCAGTGCGGACAGCTGACGGCTGACTGTGGACTTCTCCAGGCCGTATCGCTCCGCCAGATCGGAGGCGGTCGGCTGGGGGGAGGACCCCACGTAGGACAGCATCGTGTAGGCGACGAAGGACAGTTCGTCGTACATCCTGTTCTCCCGCACCTTGGCGTTGCGGGAGAACAGGATGATCGCCTCGTGGATCACGTCGAGGGGTTCGTTCCGTGCTGCCATGGCGCCATCATCGAGTTGTACGAAGCAACTGTCAAGGTTGCATGACGCAACTCTCGTTGCTTGCCCGGCATGCTTCCGGCGCCATCGGCACCGAGCTCGGCATCGGCTTGCCGGTGAGGAGTTGAGCGCGTCCGTCTGCGCGACGGGCTGACGGGCAGCACCGAACGACAAGCCCCGCAGCCGCCCCGACGACGGGACCATCGGTCTCTACGCCGACGTTGTCGTCCAGGGCGGACGGCCTACGACTTCCGTTTCACCCACCCGGGGTGAGTCGCTCTTGTCGCCGACGACGGCACCTGCGGGACCCGCCGTTCCCTCCTCCAGGTTGCCGCCGCACGGGTCGTCGACGGCACTCTGCGCGGCGACCGCGGCGAGCTGGTACATCTCGACGTGCTTGGTGAGCAGCCGTACTTCGGTGCAGCCGGACTCCTCGACACAGGCCTGTCCAGAACGTGTGCCGGGATCAGTCGCTGCGGCGGGCTCGGCTGTCATGCGGGTGTCGTGTGCACCAGGCGTCCGTGGAAGATGAGTGAGGCGGCCTGTTTGAGGCGGCGGACGCGGATGCTGACCTCGTAGGCGTCGATGCCGTCGACGGCGGCGACGCTGGTGGTGAGGTAGCGGTAGAAGTCCTCGGCGTCACGGCAGATGACACTGACCATCAGATTGTGGTGGCCGCTGATGGCACCGGCGAAGGCGACCTCGGCGTGCTGGGCCAGTTGCTCCCCGGCCTGCTGGAGCCGGTTGGGGGTGACGCGCAGCCAGAGGGTGGCGTTGAGGGTGTGGCCGAGGCGCTCGGGCAGCAGTTCCACGTCGTAGAAGAGCGTGCGGGAGGTTTCCAGGGCCTCCAGGCGGCGGGCGACGCGGGCGTTGGACCAGCCGGTGAGCTCGGCGAGGCGGGTGTGGGTGGTGCGGCCGTCCTCGGCGAGGGCGTCCAGTAGGGGGGTGTCCTCCTCCGTTGGGGGCCGCAGAGGGCCGGCGGGGGTGGGTGCCCGGTCGGCGGTGAGCTGCCGCACCTGCTCGGGGGCCAGGCCGTCGCCGTAGCCGGTCCATTCACTGGTGCCGGTCTCGCCGAAGGGGTGCAGCAGGAGGTCGATGCTGACATCCAGGACGGAGGCGGAGCGGGGCAGCTGACGCAGGATGATGTCGTCGCGCTCGGCCTCCACGGGGGAGTGGATCATGCAGATGATCTCCGAGCCGCCCGAGGCGAGGTTGGCGTAGGCGACGTCCGGCCGCTTGGCCAGGGAGTCCGCCAGGGGCCCGACCCGGTCGGGGCGGGAGCGGATGCGGGTCACCCACTGGGCCTTGCCGTGGACGGCCGGGTTGACCAGGCCCACCACACGCATCACCCCGCTGCGGCGCAGGGCGTGGTAGCGGCGGGCGGCCGTCTGCTCCGACACATCGGTCACCTCGGCGATGTGCCGGAACGGGAGGCGGGGTGCGCACTGGAGCGCGTGGAGGATTTTCCTGTCCACTTCGTCGATCACGGGAGGAGTCTGTCACGTCTCTGCGATCACGTAGAAGTTTCTAGTCGTTTTGAGCGGTTGAGTTCATGGTTTTGGGATGCGAGGTGGATGCTGGTCGTGTTCTGAAGAAAGGGCGTGACTCCCATGAGCACGCGGCTGGCGCCGACTGCGGCCTGTATCGGCACCTTCGTCCTGCTGACGCACCTCACCATGGCAGGCGGGGCGCTGTCCCACCGGACGGTGCTCCCACTCGCCGGTCTCTCCCGCATCCAGCAGGTGATCGGTGGCATGGCCCCGGCGCCCGCGGTGGCGCTCCCGGGAGTCTGCGGGCAGGCCGCCCGGCGGGGCGTCGCCGCTCCCTGACCGGCCCGGAGCGCCGTC
This sequence comes from Streptomyces sp. NPDC002817, assembly GCF_053592055.1. Lineage (NCBI taxonomy): Bacteria > Bacillati > Actinomycetota > Actinomycetes > Kitasatosporales > Streptomycetaceae > Streptomyces > Streptomyces sp. NPDC002817. The sequence continues at coordinate 5,663 of NZ_JBSFUY010000013.1, read as the reverse complement.
CTCGCACCCCCCGCGGGCGCTCCGGGCCTCCGGCCGCGCTGCGCCGACGAGCCGTTCACGCCACTGCACACGAGCAGTACCACTTCCCCAGAGAGGTATCCGTCCCTGTGGACCTCACCGCCGACGCCTTCCCCTCGACATTCCCGGTCGGCATCCTCGTCAAGCTCCTCGGACGGCCGGAGCGCGCCGACCGGTTCGACGAGAGCCTCTCGTGGAAGCGGACCTGCTCCACCGGTGGCCGGTCCTTCCCGCCCTCGCGCGACTACGGCCACGACTTCCGCGGGACGCTCTCCCCGGCGGTGCTGGACGTCGCCGACGCCCAGGCCGATGCGCAGGACGAGGTCGTCCGGGGCAACCCCGGCGCCCCGGTCTGGTGGATCCGCGCCACTGCCGTCAGGGCGCCGTTCGAGCGCGTCCGTTCCCGAGCCCAGCCGCACGCCTGTCCGGCTGCGTACCGGGCGGAGTTCGGACTGTCGGCGTAGGCGCGGGGCGCTGTCGCCCACCGACGTCTGGGGGACGCCACCGGCTGCGTCCGCCAGGCAGGGGCTGCCCGCTTCCGCATGGCGGCCCCTGAGTACCACCCACCCCTCCCCATCCAACCGATTGCGGTTCACCATGCCGTACGGGAGAAAACGGAGAATTTCCGTGAACGTCACCACACCGGCGAGCGGGTCGACGGACAGGCGGGCGGCCACCATCGTCATGGCCTGCCTCGGCGTGTTCGTCGCCTACCTGCCGATCACCACGGTCGCCGTCAGCCTGCCCGCCATCCAGCGGGCGCTGAACACCTCGACCGCACAACTGTCCTGGGTCCAGGACGCGTTCGTCCTGCCCATGGCCGCCTTCATCCTGACCGCCGGCGTCTTCGGTGACGTCCACGGCCGCAAGAAGGTCTTCCAGGCCGGCCTGTTCTTCAGCGCGGCCGGCGCGGCCCTCGCCCTGTGTGCGCACAACATCGAGACCCTGTGGGCGGGCCAGGCGCTGGCGGGCCTGGGCTCGGCCGCGCTGCTGCCCACCACGCTGGCGCTGATCAGCCACGCGGTGCCCGACTTCCGCGAGCGCGGCAAGTTCATCGGCATGTGGGCCATGGCCCTGCTCGCCGCCCTGGCCGTCGGCCCGGTCATCGCCGGCGTGATCCTCGACCATTACTCGTGGCGTTGGATCTACCTGCTGTCCATCCCCCTCTCGCTGGCCGCGATGGCCGTCGCCGCCCCGCTGCTGACCGACTCGCGCGCCCCGCACGGTCGCAAGCTCGACTGGCCCGGCCAGATCACCGCGGCCGTCGGCGTCACCGCCCTGGTCTACGGCGTGATCGAGGGCGGCGCCGACTCCTTCACCACGCCGAAGGTGGTCATCGCCCTCGCACTGGGCGTCGTCGCGCTGATCGCGTTCGTCGTGGCGGAGAAGCGCAGCGCGAGCCCCATGCTGGATCTGGCTGTCTTCCGCAGCGCGGCCTTCACCGCCACCGCTCTCATCGCCCTGATCACCTTCCTCGGGCTGATCGGCTTCTTCTTCGTCCTCAGCCTGTACTTCGGCATGGTCCAGCAGCTCGGCACCCTGGAGGCCGGCGCCCGCCTGCTGCTCGTCCCGGTCGCCGCGATCGTGGCCGGCGCCCCGGCCGGACGCCTCATGCACCGTGTCCAGGCCCGCTGGATGATCACCGGCGGTCTGCTGCTGATCGCCGGGTCCCTGCTGGCCATGACCAACCTCGACGCCGACACCTCCTACGGCTCCATCGCCTGGCGGCTGGTCGTCCTGGGCATCGGTCTCGGCCTGGTCACCACCCCGATGACGGCCACCGCCGTCGCCGCCGTGCCGCACCAGCTGGCCGGCATGGCCTCGGCCGCCAACAACGCCTTCCGCCAGGTCGGCGGCGCGCTCGGCCCGGCAGTCCTGGGCGCCCTGCTGTCCACCCGCGCCGTGCACACCCTGCCCGGCCACCTCGCCGATGCCGGTGTGACGGGCGCGCAGGTCGACACCATCGTCGCCACCGCCAAGGACGGCGGCCTGGGCGCGGTCGCCGGGATGAACCTCGGCTCCACCGCCGATCAGGTCTACGGTGCCCTGGGCGACTCCCTCATCGACGGCATGCGGCTGTGCCTCATAGTGGCGGCGGTGCTGGTGCTGATCGCGGCCGTGTGCGCGGTCACCCTCCTGCGCCCTGCCAAGCAGGCCGCAGCGGGTGCGGCGAAGATCGTGGGCACGGCACCGCAGGGCCGCCCGGCCGCGCCCGCCGAGCAGGCCCAGACGGCGCGCTCCGCTCAGCCCTTGGTGTAGCGGCACCGCTGACCTGGGGATGCGAGGAGCGGGGCATCGCGCCGGACGGTCAAGCCGGTCCGGGGCGATGCCCCGCTCCCGTGCCGGGACGGCGTTGTCGCCGTGTGCGGTGACTCAGCAGAGCCTGTGTCTGAGTCGGTTATGGCAGGGCCAGATCTCACTACTTGGCTGTGATCGACAGGTCGCGGGGTTCGGGGAGATGACTGCTGGTTTCTCAACCCTGTGTCTCTGGGCCGTAGTTGGTCCGGGTGCGCGGGGTTCTTTGTGGGCTGGCCCCCCGTAGTGTCGAAGCCGAGGACGAACTCTTGGCCGGGGTGGCATCCCGTCGGCAGGGCGCGAGGTGTGTGGCCGCCGCCGGGCGGGGCTGGCGGATGTGGTTCAAGGACAAGTCCTACGGGTCGTGCACCGCGGCCGCCGACAGCCCCGACCTCTACCAGTGGCGGCCCACCGGCCTCGCGGTCGGCCACCGCCCGCACGAGGGCCCCAACGTCTTCGAACTCGGCGGCCACTACTGGATGCTCGTCGACGAATGGCGCGGCCAGGGAGTCCTGCGCTCGGACGACCTCGCCACCTGGGAGCGCCAGGGGCTGATCCTCGACAAGCCGGGCCACCGACCCGACGACGGCACGATCGGTCTTCACGCGGACGTGGTGGTCCAAGGGGAGACGGCCTACGTCTTCTACTTCACGCACCCGGGCCGCGACGGCATGGCGGCCGAGGACGACGACGCCTACGCCACGCGCCGTTCCTCCCTCCAGGTCGCCGCGGTGCGCGTCGTCGACGGCACGCTGCACTGCGACTGCGACTGCGACTGCGACTGCGACTGCGACCGCGGCCGCGACGAGCCGGTCCGGCTCGGCCTGGCCACTGCGCCGTAGAAGCGTCAGTCTGGATGTCGCGCAACCGCTTCGCAGGGCCGGTGCGATGACTGCGGGAGACGAGAACGGCTGGGTGCCTGTGCATGGTTCACACGTCGGCCACTCTCCCTCGATCGGGCGCGACGTCACTCGCGAATCCGGCCAGCACGAGCGCGATCGCGGCATCCACCTCGGCGGTGAACGCCCCGTGCGGCGCAGTCTCTTGGGGCAGCCGTCGCATGAGTGCGCCCTGGAAGACGTCGTAGAGCACGTCCACGGCAAGGGCGGGATCGGCGGAGGGCGTCGGTCCGTTGCCCGGCCGCTCCCGTAGGCAGTCACGGAGCCAGTCGCGCAGTTCCGCGGAGAGCTGTGAGCGGTGGGGCGGTACGCCGTGTCCGCGCAGCAGTCCGGTGGTCATCTGCCGGGTCTCGTCCCAGTCCCGCTCCGCCGCCAGGGCCAGTTCGTGGAAGTACGCCCGCACCCGGTCTGCCGCAGAAGCGGTGCGGTCGACGTCGCGAACCAGGGCGAAGACCGATTCCCCGCCTCGTACTGCCCACTCGGTGGCGATGTCCGCCTTCGCGGGGAAGTGATTGAACGCGGTCCGCCGCGACACCCCGGCTTCCGCCGCGATCTCGTCCATCGTGGCGGCGTCGTAGCCGCGCGAAGCGAACACCTTGATCGCTGCCGCATAGACGCGCTCCCGGTTGGCCTGGGCATTGCGCGTTCTCCCGTCCTGCTTCCCGCCGTCCGACTGTGTCATGTGGACATTATTGCACTTGAGTGCAACCATCGAGCTTGTTGCACTTGAGTGCAACTTGATTCGAAGGGAACGCATCATGGACAAGGTCAACGGCTGGGTGGACATCCACTCGCATTTCACCCCACCGACCAGTGCGGAGGAGCGGGAGGCCCAGTGGCGTCAGCTGAGGGACGCGCACCTCCTGGCGCCCGAGCCCTACCACTGGCAACCCGAGACGATGCTCGCCACCATGGACCGCCTGGGCATCGCCATGCAGATGCTCAGTCCCGTCCCCGTCGATGCCCCACTGCCGCAACTGCGTGCCTGGAACGACTACGGCGCCCAGCTCGTCGCCGACCACCCCGGCCGCTTCGGCCTGCTCGCCGGCCTGCCCACGGACGACCCGGACGCGGCTCTGGCCGAGATCGCGCGCGGCGACACGGAAACACACCCCGACGGCTATCTGTTGACCACTCGTCGGTCAGGTGTCCGGCTCGGGGACCCGCGGCTGGAGCCGGTGTGGGAGGAGCTCGACCGGCGCTCGGCCGTGCTGTTCATCCACCCGAGCGCAGTAGCGCCCCCGTTCCAGCAGACCGCCGTCCTGGTCGAATTGCCCTTCGAGACCACCCGGACCGTCGTGGACCTCCTCTATACGGGCTTCTTCCGCCGGTACCCCCGTCTCACGGTCGTCCTCGCCCACTGCGGCGGCGCCCTGCCCGCGCTCTCCGGCCGCCTCGGGCTGCTCGGGGCGGAGGAGTACATAGTCAACCCACTGGGTCTGACCGCCGATGACATCCGCACCGACCTGGCGAAGCTCTACCTCGACACCGCCGCGTCCGGCACGGACGCCAACCTCGCGGCGGCGGTCACGATGGTGCCCCGCGACCAACTCGTCTACGGCGCCGACGCCGGAGTCCCCTGCTCGAACGAGAACAACATGAAACGCAACATCGACGCACTCCGGAACTCCCGCGTCCTCGCACCGCGAGAAGTCGACGCACTCGGCCGCCGCGCCTTCGACCTCTTCCCCGCAGCCGCACAACGCCACCGCGACGCCGTCGGTGTGCCGTCCCTGTCGTACGACTCCCGAACGTCACCCATCCAGACTTTGTCCTGAGTGTGGAAAAAGAAGCGCCCTACTCCGACGTAAGTACTTCCCAGTCTGGAAAATCGTTGTTACGTTCCTCTTCAACAGCCTGACGGTGCAGTCGGTGCAGACAGGCTTCTGGATCCCCGGCCGTGGGTGAGGGGAGAGGAGGGATCGTGCGACGGATGACTGCTCGACCTGAGAACGCGCATCAGGCGCGGCTGCTTCGTCTGCTGCGTGACAACGGGTCCAACTCTCGTGCCCAGCTCGGTGATCTGGTGGATCTGTCCCGCTCGAAGCTGGCCGTGGAGGTGGACCGGCTGCTGGAGACGGGGCTGGTTGTCGCGGACGGGCTGGCACCGTCCCGCGGCGGCCGGCGGTCGCACAACATCCGGCTTGCGCCGACGCTGCGTTTCCTCGGTGTCGATATCGGTGCGACCTCGATCGATGTCGCCGTGACGAATGCGGAGTTGGAGGTCCTGGGGCATCTGAATCAACCGATGGACGTCCGTGAGGGCCCGGTCGCGGTCTTCGAGCAAGTCCTGTCCATGGCGGCGAAGTTGAAGGCGACGGGGCTCGCGGAGGGTTTCGACGGTGCCGGTATCGGTGTGCCGGGGCCGGTCCGTTTTCCCGAGGGTGTTCCGGTGGCTCCGCCGATCATGCCGGGCTGGGACGGTTTCCCGGTCCGGGAGGCGCTCAGTCA